>DASWIR010000185.1:0-1503 GCA_036397575.1 Alteraurantiacibacter sp.
CGAGGGCGCGCAGCGCGAGGACGACCTGGAGCGGGCGATCAGCCTGATCCGCCGCCTCGGCGCGCTTGACGACACGGTCGAGCGGGCCCGCCACTACGGCGCCATGGCGCGCGACGCGCTCGGCCTCTTCCCCGCCGGCCCGGCGAAGACCGCGCTCACCGAGGTCATCGACTTCTGCATCGAGCGCGCGCACTAGGCGCCGCGCCGGCGGCGGGCCAGGCCAAGCCGAGCCAAGCCAAGCCAAGCCAAGCCAAGCCAAGCTTGCGGCCCGCGGCGGCGGGCGCTATAACCGCCGCCGCATCGGCGCGGAGTGTAGCTCAGCCTGGTAGAGCACTGTCTTCGGGAGGCAGGGGCCGCAGGTTCAAATCCTGCCACTCCGACCAGAACCGCTACGCGGTTCAATAGGCTAGGGGCCCAGTTCAGTATCCCGAAATCCCTGGAAGTCAACCTGTCACACCCTTGTCACAGTGACAGGAGCTTTCTCCATGGCGACCTATCGCAAACGCGGCTCGGGCTGGCACGTACAGGTTCGCCGGCAGGGTCATCGCTCACGCACTCGCGCATTCAGCTTCAAAGACGATGCCGAGGTTTGGGCGCGCCAAATTGAACGCGAGCTAGACCGGGACGGCATCACGAGCCACCAGCGCCCGCTCAAGGCAACAACCCTGGCCGACCTGCTGACCCGCTACCGAGATGCGGACAGCCCGACCAAGCGCGGACGCGAAATCGAGACTATCCGCCTCAACTGCCTTGCTCGTCATCGCTCCGCGAAGCGGCGGATGGACCAGTGCCGCACGACTCGCAATCGCGCGCGTCGGGGCCATATGTAGGGCATCACAGCCGCCATCGTCGCCAGGTCGATTTGTTTGCAATCCGTGAACGGGCCTGCGGGACTGGTGGCCGGAGTTCTAAACGCCATGCCCAAATTCGACGACATCCCCTTGGTGGTGTACGACGACAGCTTCGAAAAACGTTACGGTCGAAAGCCCCAGCCCGGTGACGACGACATTTCCCCCTGGAAGTATTACGGCACCATCGCTTTGGTCGTCGTGATGATTGCGGGCATGCTGGCGACGGTGATGATGGTTTGACGGCTGCACGGCGGCGACCGTTGGCACAATCTCGGCAAAGTGGTTTTCGCCAAAGCGCTTGAAACCGACTTTTCGCATCTCCATCGTGTTTCTGTAACAAGTTGATTCCACGGTGCTTTCATCGGCGCGGCGGGTAGCTCAGCCTGGTAGAGCACTGTCTTCGGGAGGCGGGGGCCGCAGGTTCAAATCCTGCCACTCCGACCAGAACTCATTTACCTAGAAATTAGACTCCGCCACTGAGGGCACCCTCGCCCCCGATGTCCTGGTGCGCGAGATCGCAACCCGGCCTATCATTTAAGGCGCAGGAGCTGGAAACCGGGAAGCACAGGCCATCCGGCGGGCAGAGCGTGGAGGCGGGAAAGATCATGATTACGGAAGAGAGACTGCACCGTGTAGCACTTCCCGACTATGT
>DASWIR010000186.1:0-2155 GCA_036397575.1 Alteraurantiacibacter sp.
CTTCGATGCCAAGGTCCTCCGCCGCCGCGTTAACGCCAATCTCCATCACCTGATAAAATGGGTCGACTACGCCCGGCAGAAAGCCGATCTTAATCTGTTCTTGAGCGGTTGCATGACCCGAAGCCCCGAGAACAAGGGTCGCTGTCAGCGCAAGGAATTGCTGTTTTATCCACATGTTTCCCCTCCCTCATTTTGCTTTGTGCATTGCTCCGACAATCGGCGGAACTTGCCCGCGATGCTAGCTGAGGGTCGTGACCGGCGCAATGACGGAGCCTCGGTGGCGAGAGCTGCGTAGCGTCCGAGAGCGCGCCCCCGGATGACTGAATTCGGCTGGAGTTTTTCCAGCTCGACCTATAGGGAATTCTGGCACGGCGCGCGTTATACAGAAGATCTTGGAGGGCGAGCGATTGCGCGAAGGTTGGCGCTGGTTCGGGCCCAATGACCCGGTAAGCCTCGGCGATATTCGCCAAGCCGGCGCCAAGGAGATTGTGTCTGCACTTCACCAGGTCGCGATTGGCGATGCCTGGACGGTTCGCGCAGTGGAAGAGCGTAAGGCGATCGTCGAAACAGACGCAGAAGCACCTCTGACTTGGACGGTCGTGGAATCCATTCCGATCCCGGACGACGTAAAGCGTCACGGCGGCAAGGCTAGGGAGTCGATCCAGGCCTGGATTGCCAGCATGGAAGCGGTGGCGGCCTGCGGCATCCGCATCATCTGCTACAATTTTATGCCGATCATTGATTGGTGCCGAACCGACCTCGATTGGAAACTTTCTAACGGCGCGACTGCGCTGCGATTCGACCAGACGCGCTTCGCCGCATTCGACCTTCACATCCTCGCCCGACCTGGCGCCAGCCACGAATACTCTGAGGAAGCTCGCCTCGCTGCAAAGCGGGTTTACGAGATGATGGACCACGAGGATATCGATCGCCTCATCAAGACAATGGCAAACGCGCTTCCGGGCTCGACCAGCGAACCGCTGACGATCGAAGCTTTTCGCGCCAAGCTTCGCGCCTATAGGGATATCGACTCGGGCGTGCTGCGCCGCCATCTGATCGAGTTTCTTGAAAAGGTCGCCCCCGTTGCCGAGGCGCTTGACGTCACACTGACGTTGCATCCTGACGATCCGCCCCGTCCGCTCTTCGGCCTCCCGCGCATAGCCTCCTCCGCGGAGGACTACGCGGCGCTGTTTGACGCGGTTCCGTCGAAAGCCAATGGCATGTGCTTCTGTACTGGCTCCCTCGGCGTGCGCGCGGACAACGATGTCTCGGCCATCGCTCGGCGTTTCGCACCACGCATCGCCTTTGCGCATTTGAGATCCACCAAGCGCGAACCGGACGGCTCGTTCTTTGAATCTAGTCACCTCGACGGCGACATCGACATGATTGCCGTACTCAAAATACTCCTTGCCGAGGATCGTCGCAGGAATGAGCATAAGAAGATCGTCTTCCGCCCTGACCATGGACATCGCATGCTGGGCGACCTCGCCGCCGATAACCGCACCAATCCGGGCTACACCGCTATCGGCCGCCTCAAAGGTCTTGCGGAACTTCGAGGCGCCATTCGAGCACTGAGCCACGATTGATGCGGAGTGTGCCTGCGACTGCCAACAACTGAGGCGGAACCAGTGAAGATCACCGCCATCGAAACGATCCGACTGGAAGAGTTCGCCAACCGGCATTGTCACGCTAAGGCTCGTGAACCGAATCGGCCATTGTCGGCCGATGCATTTCATCTCCTACGCTCGCCATCGCTTCCCGCCCGTGGTCATCCAGCACACGGTCTGGCTCTACCTCCGCTTCACGCTCAGCTACCGCGACGTGGAAGATCTCCTGGCGGAACGCGGCCTCGACATCTCATACGAGACAATTCGGCGCTGGGTGCTCAAGTTCGGCCCGATCTATGCCCGCAATCTGCGGCGCCGCCAGCCTCGCCCAAGCACGCAACGGCATTTGACGAAATGGTCGCAATGATCGGCGGCTGCCGCATGTATCTATGGCGCGCGGTCGACGACGAAGGCGAGGTGCTCGACATCTTGGTCCAGTCCCGCCGGAACAAGGCCGCCGCCGTCAAGCTCCTACGCAAGCTCATGAAGAAGCTCGGGTTCGCGCCGCGCCGGCTCGTCACGGACAAGCTGCCCTCCTATGGCGCCGC
>DASWIR010000187.1:0-18650 GCA_036397575.1 Alteraurantiacibacter sp.
CGGGCGGTGGCACCGCTTATGTTGCCCTTCGCGGCGAAACGCCCGGTCAGCCTGGTGCGCTGCCCTCAAGGCCGGGCCAAGAAATGCTTCTTCCAGAAACATGATACGGGAAGCTTCGGCCCGAACGTTCATCACGTCCCGATCACCGAAAAGAGCGGTGGGACCGAGGATTACCTCTACCTCGAAGATGCCGCCGGGATTCTCGCCTGCGTGCAGATGGGAACGATCGAATTCCACGGCTGGGTCTGCCGCAGCACCGATGTAGAGGCACCCGACCGGATGGTTTTCGATCTCGACCCCGACGAAGGACTCGATTTCGGCGATGTCAAACAGGCGGCGAAGGACGTCCACCGCCACCTCGCCGACCTCGGCCTGGCCAGCTTTGCCATGCTCACCGGAGGCAAGGGCGTGCATGTCATCGTACCGCTCAAGCCCAACCACTCATGGGAGGAACACAAGGATTTCGCCAAGCGCTTCGCTGAAGCGCTTTCAATGACCGAGCCCGAGCGGTTCATCGCCACGATGAGCAAGGCGAAGCGGAAAGGAAAAATCTTCATCGACTGGCTGAGGAACCAACGCGGATCGACTGCGGTCGTGCCCTATTCGGCCCGCGCGCGTGTGGGCGCCCCGGTTGCCGTGCCAATCGCCTGGGGGGAACTCAAGGATTTCGACAATGCGCATCCCTTCTCTATCGGCGACGCGAAGAAGCTGATTGCGCGTAGCAAAGGCAAGCGCCTCGCCGGGTGGGGCTTCGCCGACCAGAAGCTGCCGGACAGCTAGTCGCCTCGTCTCAGCTTCCGACGATAATCCCGCCATTGGGATGCAGCACCTGACCGCTCATATAGCTGGAATCCTCGCAGGCGAGGAATAGGAAGCTTGGCGCAACTTCATTCGGCTGGCCCGGCCGGCCCATCGGCGTGGACTCGCCGAAATGCTCGATCTTTTCTTCGCTGGCACCACCGCAGGGATTGAGCGGAGTCCAGATCGGTCCTGGCGCGACGGCATTCACGCGAATACCGCGCTCGACAAGGTTCTGGCTCAGCGAGCGGGTGAATGCCGTGATCGCTCCCTTGGTGCTCGAATAGTCGAGCAGCTCCTCGGAACCCTTGTACATCGTCACCGAAGTGCAGTTGATGATGACCGAACCATCCTTCAGGTGTTCGAGCGCGGCCTCGACCAGGTAGAACATCGAGAAGATGTTCGTCTGAAACGTCCGGACAAGCTGCTTCTCGGTGATGTTTCGGATATCCTTGTCGGGATGCTGCTCGCCGGCATTGTTGACGAGAACATCGATCCGACCGAATTCCTCCATCACCTTCTTAATCAGTTTCTGGCAAGTCGTCTCGACTCCGAGGTCGCCGGCAAAAGTCAGAGCGCGACCACCTTCGTCTTGGACGATCTGCGCTGTCTTCTCCGCATCGTCATGCTCGCACAGATAGGCGATTGCGACATCCGCGCCTTCGCGAGCGTACAGCGCCGCCACCGCCCGGCCGATGCCGCTATCGGCGCCGGTCACGATGGCGACTTTTCCTTCCAGTCTGCCGGACCCGGGATAACGGGGCTGCCATTCGGGCTTTGGCTCCAGGGCGCTCTCGTGTCCCGGCAGCCCGTCTTCATGGACCATGCCGACGGGCTTCCCTGCTTCGGGCTTCTTCTCGGCCACATCAGGAATCGACATGTTCGGGCTTCCCCTTGCGTTTCGTCTCGGCGAGTTCCTCAAGCTGGTTTTCGCTCATCGATTCATACATCGATTTCGACGCGCCTTGCAGTTCGCTCTTCTTGGTATCGCCGCGCTTCGCGGACAGCGCCGCTCCCGCGGCCTTTTGCTGGGCTTTGGATTTGGCTGGCATGATCTGTCTCCTCGATTGATGCGCTGGCCATCGAGCGGGCGAAACGCCCGCTTTGGCTGGACGCAAAATCAACGGCTTGCCGCCGGCAACCGTTCCGGAGAGGACGGCATTTCGTCCCCCATCCGCCACGGCCAGCCGGAACCAGCCGTGCGCTCATCGCTTTGATTCAGCATCGAGGAGGAAATCGAAATGGCTTCCAGAATCAGCAACCTCATCAAGCCCCTGTGCGCCTTCGCCGTCATGGCGCTTGCGGCCAGCTGCGCCACTTCCGATACAGCGAGAAACAGTTCGGCCGAAGGCGAGGCGCGCCTCGCGGCCATGCTGGAAGGCAGGACGGCAGGCGAACCGCGAAGCTGCATTTCGGCCAGCGTCGACAGCCGCCTGAAGATTATCGACCGAACCGCTGTGGTCTACGACGCGGGACGAACAATCTACGTGGCAAGGCCGGAAAACCCGCAATCGCTGGATACGCAGGATGTGCTCATAATCAATCGCTTCGGCAGCCAGCTCTGCAAGCAGGACGTGATCCGCACCGCGGACCGAACGCTGGGCTTCACAACCGGCATTGTGTTCCTTGGCGATTTCGTCCCCTATACCAGGCCTTAAAATCACTACCGGCAGCACCATGGCGGGGTGAACATGTCCCTTTTTATTGCGGCCTATTGGTGGGAAGTGCACCCGGACAAGGAGGATCAGTTTCGCGCAGCATGGCGACGCGGCACCGAGCTCATCCGCGAAAAATATGGAAGCCTTGGATCCCGGCTCCACCGGGAAGTCCGGGACGATGGAATCCTGCGCTATGTGGGAGTGGCCGAGTGGCCCGATGAAGCAACCTGGCGGCGCGCTTTCGACGCCAAGATGGAGTACGACGATCCGCCAACGCGCCGCGCATTCCTCGACGCGATCTCGCGAGCTGCTGACAAGCCGCTGCTCCTGATGGAAGTTACGGACGACATGCTTTTGACGGGGACTCACCCGACGCGAGAGTGAAAACGCCATTGCGATGAGGATCGAAGCGACGACCCGGCAATCCAGGGCACACATACTTGTGAGTCCCTGCGGAGGCAGGGACCTCGTGCCATAATCGTGGGCTTGCTGCCTGAGGCCCCAGCCTGCGTTAGGTCGAACGGAATGTCTCTTGTGTCAAAACAGCGTCGGCAGCAGTGCGAAGCCGATCGCGATCAGCAGCACCGACAGCCAGCGCCAGCGGCCCATGCCGCGCCACATACCGGCAGCGGATCGCGCAAGCCGGATCGGCCTTTCCCGCTCGCGGGCTATACGCAGCGAATAGATCGCCGCGCCGGATACCGAGAGGCCGGTCATCAGCAGGCCGAAAAGGAACCACGGCACCTTGGTCCAGTAACCGCCGAAATAGCCGAAATGCAGCGGATCGGCCATTTCGCCGATACGCTGATGCAGATTCATGTCGCGGCCGTCCGTCTTCAGCAGCACCTCGCTGGTGGCCGGATCGACCCACACCGCGTTGGATCTGTGCCGCACGAGCACTGCCTTGTAGTCGCCCTGCATCTGCAGCAGTGGATTGTTCTCGTTCGGCAGGCTCACATACCGGACGTTGAGCCCCGGATAGGCAGCTTCTGCGGCGGCAATGGCGGGGCCAAGTTGGGCGGGCGCCAACATAGCGACGCCCTTAGGCGCCTCGGCCCGCGGTGCTGGCGGAGCATTAAGCCCAAGGCTCTCGGCGAAATACCATACGCTGGTGAGGCTGATCAGCAGTCCGAACCACAGCGACCACACGCCTGCCAGCCGATGGAAATCGCCCCACCAGGTGCGCGCATCGCGTCGCCGCATCGGCTTCAGGAAACCGCGCCACCATTTCTTGTAGACGACGAAAGAGGTGACGAGACTGACCAGCAGAAGGAACGCAAGCGAGGAGACGATCGGCACGCCGTATTTGACCGGCATGTTGAGGTGCCGGTGCATATTGCGCAGGATCCGCGCAGCATTGACCCACGGCCCTTGCCCCTGGATCTCGCCCGTCGTCGGATGGGCGTAGAGAAAACCGAGCGTACCATCCGGTTCCTCGATAACGACCTGCGCGGCGAAGGCCGAAGCGACCGGAGCGGCAATCGCGTTGACCTCGGCCGCATCCGGGTGACGCGCGGCGTTCTCCGCAATTTTGGCCCAGGCGACCGGGCCCTCCACCGTGGAAGGGGCCACGCGCAGGCCCGGCTGCAGCAGCCAGTCGATCTCCTGGCTGACTACCGCCAGCGTGCCGGTGAACAGCACGAAGGTCAGGAACAGGCTCAGCTTGAGCCCGACCCACTGGTGCACCGCCCACCAAGTGCGGCTGGCCTTTTGCGGGACCGGCCGGGAAGGGACGGCAATAGTCGCCATGCGTTCTAGAACTTGTACCCGGCTTCGATAAAGGCCGAACGCGGCCTGCCGGGAAAATGCCCGCCGCGATCATTGAAGCCCGATGCGGCGTAGGTCTTGTCGAAGAGGTTATCGACGCGCAGGCGCACTTCGAATGGACCGCTGGTCCAGCTGGCCGAGGCATCGAACACGAAGTACGGATTCACCGGCTGGCCCTGGAAATTGAAGCGCTCCGAGACGTAATCGCCGCCCAAGGCGAAGGCCAGTCCGACATCGGGGAACTGATAGCGCGTCCAGAAGCCCAGCATGTGTTCCGGCGCGTTGACAAAACGCCCATTGGGCAGTGAATTGGTGATCGCCGTATTGCCGTTATCCTTGGTGATCCGGGTATCGTTGTAACCGTAGTTCAGCGTCAGCACCCAGTCCGGCGTGATGTCGGCGGCGATATCGATATCGATCCCCTTCGAAGTGACTTCGCCGAAAGTGACCGAATTATCGAAACCGTCATTCTCGGGGTCCTCCCCGGTCGATTGCAGCAGGTTCACGCGCTTGATCCGGTAGGCCGCGACGGTGCTCTGGATCCGGCCGGCCAGCAGCGCGGTCTTGAGCCCGGCCTCGATCATGTTGCCCGTAGTCGGCGGGAAAGGACCGCCCCTTCGCGGGTCCTGCGCCGAGGCCGATTGCGGCTCGAAGCTGGTCGCATATTGGCCATAGAACGACAGGTCGTCGCGCGCGCGCCACACGAGGCCCAGCCGATAGGTCTCGTCCCCGCCCTCGAAGCCGGTAACCGTGCCATTGTTCGATATGCTGGTGTCGTCGAACGTATCGGTGCGGATGCCGGCGGTCGCGATCAGGCGGCCTATCGTCAACTCGTTGAGCAAATAGAAGCCATAGCGCGTTGTTTCACTCTCGCTCTGGCCTTGCGCCGGAAGGTTGTAGTCGGCCGGATCGCAGGCGCGGTAGACCGGATCTTCGAAAGCCAGCGGGCAAGGAAAGCCGTCCACAGGGGCTGCAAAGCCGCGCAGCGTGGTGGAGCGCGAAAGCGCCTCCTCCGTGCTGTAATCGAAGCCCGCGAGCACGCGGTTGGATACTGTGTCGGAGAACTGACTCGACCAGACCGCGTTGCCGCCGAACGACCAGATGCCACTCTCGCGATACTGGTCTCGGAACTGCCGGGATATGCCGTCGGGAACACCGTCATTGTCGGGGTCGAACATGTCGCCATTGCTGTCGACCAGGAAGGGCTCGTGATAGTTCTGGGTTTCGTTGGAATCGATCCGGCGTGCGCCGAGATCGATATCGAGGCCTTCGAACAGGCTCGCTTCGAACTTCGCCTGGAACGAGGTGGAACGCAGATCGAGGAAGTCGCCCGGCTCGTTGTGACTCCACTCCCGGTCGGCGAGGAATTCCCCGTCGTCGTCTACCGGGATCCCGCGCAGGCGGTTTGCGGCCAGATCCTGTTCGATGCGAAGCGCCTGAACGGTGAGCTTTGCCGCACCGAGATCGAATGCCGCGCCGGCATCGAGGATCAGCGACTTGTTGCCCGCCCAGGTGCGTGGCAGGTCGCGATCCTCGAAGAAGGCTCCGCCGCGCAGGGCGACGCCTTCGCCCACCGGGCCCGTGACTTCCACCTGGCCGCCATAACGGTTCTCGGTCCCGGCGATAAGCTTGGCCGAGCCAGAGAACATGTCCGACGGCTTCTTGGTGACATAGTTGAAAAGTCCCCCCGGCGCCGTCTGGCCGTAGAGCATACCGGCCGGACCTTTGAGGAACTCGACCCGCTCGATATTGAAAGTCTGCGGCACGGAGAAGCCGATATAGGGGTCGCCGCGCAGCCCGTCATAGAAGTTCTCCGCCTGCCGGAAGCCGCGCGCGGTGACGCCGGCATAGGAGAAGAAGGAGACGCCGGAGATGTTGCGGTAGAGATCCTGCGCGTCGCGCGCGCCCTGGTCTTCGATGAGTTCCTTGGTGATGACCGTGATCGTCTGCGAAGAGGCGAGCGGCTCGGTCGGCATCTTGCCGCTGGCGGTTTCCTCGACGCGGTAGAGCTTCTCCGCGCGGCCGGTGACGACGATCTCCCCGCCGTCCGAGAAGGAGGAGCCGGTCGCCGTGGCGGCATCGCCGTCCTGGGCGAGCACCGGAGTGGAGATGGAGATGCAGCTCGTCGTTCCGGCGAGCAGGGCGAAAGCGCGGCAAAACTTCACGATCGAATTCCCTCATTGGCTGTATTTTGCCCGCGCCCTCTACTTTCTGCGAATGCTTGTCAATAGCATTCGCAGAAAGCTCGTCCCCCAAGGTGACGGTTTTCCGATCAAGGTGACGCTTTGCGCAGGTAAGGTGACGCTTTTGCGCGAATTCGCGGGGGAGCGTGTCAACAGCGTCAACACCCCGGCAACCGGCCGGACCAAATTCCGGGCACAAACAAGGGCTATCGACGGTTAGGTTCACAGGGAGCGAACCGATGAAAGATTTTTCGACCGAAAACGGCTTCTCCAGACCCGGCGCTTTCCGGTGCGGTGACGCCGCACTCGGACCCAACCCTGTCCGGGTGGAAGAGCCGTAGCGATGAGGCATGAACCTGCCCACACTTCGCCTGGGGCACGGCATTTGCTGCTGTGGCTGTTCGTCGCACTCACGGGATTGGCCGGGACGGCCTTCTCCCAGTCTCAGCGGGACGTCGCCGTCGTGCTGCAAGTCCAGGGAGCCATTGGTCCGGCCTCGGCTTCTTACATCGAGGACGGCCTGAACTCCGCGCAAGAGATGGGCGCGGAGGTGATTATCCTAAAGATGGACACGCCTGGAGGCCTTGATACCTCCATGCGCCAGATCATCCGTAAGATATTGGCCGCGCCGGTGCCGGTCGTGACCTATGTGCATCCGAGCGGTGCGCGGGCGGCCAGCGCCGGAACCTTCATCCTCTATGCCAGCCATGTCGCGGCGATGACGCCCGGCACCAATCTTGGAGCGGCAACGCCTGTGCAAATCGGCGCCGCGCCCGCCGCGCCGGGCGAAGAGGAGGAAGGCGCCGCACCGGCCCAAGGCGCGGGCGAAAGGAAGGCGGTCAACGACGCGGTCGCCTATATCCGCTCATTGGCCGAGCTGCGGGGCCGGGACGCCGACTGGGGGGAGGAAGCGGTTCGCGAAGCCGCCAGCCTTTCTGCGGATGCCGCGCTGGCGCGCGGAGTGGTCGATATCGTTGCACGGGACATGCCGACGCTGCTGGAGGACCTCGATGGCAGAACGGTAACGGTCGGCGGCGCGGAGCGCGTTCTCGGCACGGCGGATATCGAGATCGTCGATTTGGATCCGGATTGGACCACCCGCGTCCTGGCGACGATTACGGATCCGAACGTGGCGCTGATCCTGATGATGGTCGGCATTTACGGATTATTGTTCGAGTTCATGAACCCCGGCGCGCTTGTTCCAGGAACGATCGGCGCGATTTCCCTCCTGATCGGGCTTTATGCACTCGCCGCCCTGCCGGTCGACTTTGTAGGTGTGGCGCTCATTTTGCTAGGCATCGCTCTCATGGTCGCTGAAGCCTTCGCGCCATCTTTCGGCATTCTGGGCCTCGGCGGGATCGCCGCATTTGCCGTTGGCGGGGCGATCTTGATCGACACCGATGTGCCGGAATTCCAGGTGGATTGGGCGGCAATCGCTGCTCTCGGCGTGTTCAGCGCCGCCCTGCTGGTGGCAATCGCACGCTTGGCGATCAGGTCCCGCCGGGGCCGCGTCCATACCGGCCGGGAGGAGCTGATCGGCGCAACCGGCAAGGTGCTCGATTGGGAGAACGGCACAGGTCACGTGTTCGTGCACAGCGAGCGATGGAACGCAAGCGGCGCTGCTTCGCTTAAGAAGGGAGCGCCCGTGGTTGTGCAGGACGTGGATGGACTTCGGCTTCGCGTATCGAGCATCGATGACGCGGAAGCCGGGCGATAGGAGGAAACGATGGATACCATTACCGGCATGAGTTTTGCGCTTCCGTTGGCGCTGTTCGTACTCGTCTTCCTGTGGGCCGCCATCAAGATTCTGCGGGAGTATGAGCGGGGCGTCATCTTCACCCTGGGCCGCTTCACCGGCGTGAAAGGGCCGGGGTTGATCATCCTCATCCCGTTCGTACAGCAGATCGTGCGGACGGACTTGCGGACGATCGTGCTGGATGTGCCGACGCAAGACGTGATTTCGCACGACAATGTTTCGGTGAAGGTGAATGCGGTTGTCTATTTCCGCATCGTCGATCCGAAGAATGCGATCATCCAGATCGAGAACTTCATCCAGGCAACGAGCGAACTGGCCCAGACGACGCTGCGTTCGGTGCTCGGCAAGCACGATCTCGACGAAATGCTCGCCGAGCGGGACAAGCTCAACGAGGACATCCAGGAAATCCTCGACAGGCAGACCGACGCGTGGGGCATCAAGGTCGCGAATGTCGAGATCAAGCATGTCGACATCGACGAATCGATGGTCCGGGCTATCGCCCGCCAGGCCGAAGCCGAACGCGAGCGCCGGGCAAAGATAATCAACGCGGAAGGCGAGCAACAAGCGGCCCAGAAGCTACTCGAGGCGGCGCGGATCCTGAACCAGGCGCCCGAGGCGATGCAGCTGCGCTATCTCTCGACGCTCAACGTCCTTGCCAATGAGCGTAACAGCTCGACGATCGTGTTCCCGTTCCCGATGAATCTCTCGGGCTGGCTGAATTCGTTGAAGACAGACGGCAAGGGGTAAGCGATAGCGGCTCCGTCAATCATCGAACCACCCGGAATCGCCGCCAATCGGCATTCCGGGAGGAATGTCCGGCACCGCATCCTTTTGGGCGAGCAAGGCAGCGAGCCGCTTATCGTCTTTTAATATGCGCGCGACGTGGCGCGCCCATGCGCGGTCCTCGCCGCGGCCGCCGGAAGAGAAGCGCCGCGAAAAGTCGTTCAAATAGTCGCCGAGAATGGCCGCCGCCTCAGGAGCCGTCGCCGGATCCATCGCCGCCTCGGCCATCGTGAGGATTGCGCGGTAGGCGATCCGGCGGGCGATCGGGTTGGGCCGGACGTCGATCACCCGTTCGCCCAGTGCCTCGACCAGCTCCGAGGGTCCTGGAATGGCCGGATCGCGCCGGTGCTGCTCCAGCATCCGGGTCAGGCGCGCGGGGGCCAGCAGGCTGTCCAACGGCAATTGCGCGGCGACATCGGCCGCGGCGAGCGGGTCGAATGCGGCCGCCCCGGCATTGGGCAGGACTTCGGTGTTGAATTGCGCGTCGGGAAGCCTCGTGGTCGGCACGGATAGCAGCGGCACCAGCCCGTCCGGCACGGTCAGCTTGCGCCAATCCAGCAGTGCGACCAATGACTCGATCGCCGCTTCCTGCATCGCTGCGGGGAACGGCGCTGGGTCGGGATGATTGTCTCCCACCACCGCATATTCGTAATCGAGCCCGCCCACGATCTTGCCCACCGCTTCCACATCGTAGCGGTGCAGGAGCCAGATCGGCACGAACTTGCGGCGCAGGTTCGCCCGCGGTTCGCCGGGCAGCAAGGAATGATCGCCGAAATTGGCCAATGCGACATCCCGCACGGCAACCATATGCGCCAGGGCGGCAAGCGGATCGGGCCCGTCGTCCCACATGCTGGCAACCGGGCTCGGCAGGTCGGAAGCGCGTCCGTCGATATCGGTCATGAAGGCGACACCGGCCTCCTCGATCGCCAGCGCTTTCCCGGCGGCATAAACATCGGGATCGATGCCCGGCGCGGGATCGCCATAGAGCCAGTCCACCGAGTAATCGTCCCACACGCCGCCGGACTTCTCGTAGGCATCGGAAAGGTCGATCTTACCGTCAAGGAGACCGATACGTGGCGGCGGATAATCCATTACCGTGGTCCGGCCCTGTGTGCTGCCGGCGAAATTGTGCATGAAACCGATAGCATGGCCGACTTCGTGCGCGCCCAGCTGCCGGATACGATCCAGCGAAACGCGGACCGGATCGTTTGCGCTGCCGGTCCCATTCTCGGCCGTCCCCACAAGTCCTTCGAAAATGGCGATGTCCTGGCGGACACGGAGCGCGCCGATAACCACATTGCCCTTGATGATCTCGCCGGTGCGCGGATCGCGAATGCCCCCGCCATAGGACCAGCCCCGCGTCAGACGGTTCGACCAATTGACGATGTTGTAGCGCACGTCGAGGGGATCGGCTCCTTCGGGCAGCAATTCAGCCCGGAATGCGTCGATGAAACCGGCGCGCTCGAAGGAACGCTGCCAGTAATTGACCCCTTCCATCAGGGCCGTGCGAACCGGCTCGGGCGCCGCACGGTCGATATAGAATATGATTGGCTTCTTGACCGCCGAACGTTCGGCCGTGGGATCGGTCTTTTCCAGCCGGAAACGGGCCGCCAGCTCGATCGCCACAGGCAGGCCCAGATCCGCGCCGTAATCATAGATCAGCGGACCGCCGACAGGAGCACGCGGATCGGCCAATCTGGGCTGGAAACCGGGCCCGGGAAGGCGGATGAAACTGTGATGCACTACGAAACTCGCCTGCCGCGGCTCCGGCGCAATCGCACTGACTTCGCGTCCCGGCTCTTTGGAGGTGAAGGTCTGGATCGCATCCACCTCGATATTGTCGGGAAAGACCTTTAGAGACGCCGTATTCACCGCGCTCAGCGCAGGTGCGAGCGCGAACTCCTTCCCGCCATCACCCAGCGCATCGGCAATGCCGACCACGTCCCGCGCGAGAAACGGCGCCATGTCGACCACCAGTTCACCCCCGGGCTCCGTGGATTCGATGTCGAGCATCGCGGCGATGGAGAAGGCGAAACTTTCGCGGCCTCCCTTTTCGGTCTCTGCATCGCCGCTTGCCCGGAACGAAGTATTCTCGAAGGTCGCTGCGATCTTGCCGCCGAGGGTACGGAAGCAAAGCAACTGCTCTTGCCCCAGCATGCCCCGATCCAGCCTGATACTCGAGGAGCCAAGGCCGGTACGCAGGGAATTTGCATATATGTAGCAAGCTGAAAGGCCATCGGCATTGGGCGGCGGCAATGTGAAATGGATCGTTTCCGACGCTGTGTCCGCCTGGGCCGGCAGCAATGGATCCGTGCCGCTTTCCTGGGCACCGGCCTGCGCCGGCTGGATCACCGAGAAGACGGACAGCCCGGCAAGCAGCCGGGTAGCGATTCTATGCCTGAAATCCATACTTCCTCCCGTTTGAAACCAGCCGATCACCTTCGCATGAATAGGAATAACACCCATTCCCTTGTGTTTCCCATGAAAATCATCAAGGATTTCATCAGTTCGTGATGGATTTCAGCAGAGGGTTGCAGAATGCAGATAGAAAGCGGCGCCAAGGACCTTGATGACACGGATTTTCGAATCCTGCGCGCATTGGTCGGGGATGGGAGAGGGTCCGACGTGGTGCTTGGCGAACGGGTCAACCTGTCCAGCACAGCTGCCGCAAGGCGGCGCAAGATACTGGAAGAAAAAGGTATAATTTCCGGCTATTCTGCCGTGATCAACCAGAAGATGCTGGGTTTCACGATTACCGTCTTGGTCCTGATAGAATTGAGTTCGCAAGCGGAAAGCAAGCTGGTGGAGTTCGAAGAGGCCGTGCTCAAATGCCCCTCGATGTCCTTCTGCAGCTTCATATCCGGCGAGAACGATTTCATGATGCTGATCAACGTCAAATCCTTCGACGATTACGACAGCATCTACCGGATCGAGCTTTCGAACCTGCCCTATGTCTCCAAAATCCGGAGCAGCTTCCTGATGCGGGAAGTCGCTCGGAGGCGAATCGCGCCTGTTGTCGTCAAGAATCGTGCCTGACTCGGAAAAATCGGAAAATATTCGACGAAGTGAGATTGGAATCCGTCGCCAATCCTGCATTCTTCGTTCGATTCGTTCAAATTTTGATGTCCTGCCTGCGAAATTAGCCGCATATCCGCATCCGCTTTGACCTATAGTTTTGGGTAACGGGGATCATCATCCATGATGGCACTCAGAGCCAGGTATGTAGTGGCCAGCCCCGACAGATAGGACATGGGGGAGGATCGACTTTCATCTGTTTTACAGGGAGTTGATCCATGGGGAATTCGAACCCGAACAAATTTACCAATCCCAAACGAGCAGTATCTCACAAATCGTCATTGCTTGTCGGTGCAGCCGGCATTGCCTGCATTCTTTCGCTTCTTTCGGCGCCGGCCGCCGCACAGGAAAGCGATGAAGGTTCGCCTATTCTGGTCACGGGTTCGCGCATCGTCAGGAACGGCAACGATGCGCCAACCCCCCTCAGCGTGATCAGCTCCGAGGAAATCGAAACCGAAGTACCGGCCAATATTGCCGACTTCGTGAACACGCTTCCTTCCGTCAGTGGCAGCCAAACCGCGGTTTCCAACTCCGGCAGCCTTTCGAACGGCCAGTCCGGTATCAGCGCGCTCAACCTGCGGTCGCTTGGCCAGAATCGGACGCTCGTACTGCTCGACGGGCAGCGTTCGGTCGGCTCCACTTCGACCGGTCTGGTCGACATCAACACCTTCCCGCAGGCGCTGATCGAACGAGTGGAAGTCGTCACCGGCGGCGCCTCGTCGGTCTATGGCTCCGACGCGGTTGCCGGCGTGGTCAACTTCATCCTCGATCACGATTTCGAAGGCATCAAAGCCAATTACGAATACGGCGTCACAACCTACAGCGACGTGCCCAACCACAAAGTCCAGCTGACCGGTGGCACCAGCTTTGCGGGCGGCCGGGGACACATCGTGGTCAGCGGGGAATATTTCACCCAGAAGGGCAAGGATTTCATCGATCGGGATTGGAACGAAGCCGGTTATTTCCAGATCAACAATCCCAACTACACGCCCGCTAATGGTGAGCCATTGCGCCTGATCGTGCCGGGCGCAGGTCCAAGCTATCTCACGCCGGGCGGCCTGATCACCAGCGGTCCGTTCCGGGGCACCTATTTCGGGACCGTCGATCCAACGACCGGGCTGGCATCCATCGGACAGCTCAATTTCGGAACTATCAGTGGCCCGTGGATGACCGGCGGTGACTATCTCTATACCCGCGAAGGCCATGTCGGCTCAAACTCGCTGGCCAATGACGAGGAACGCATCTCGATCTTCGGGCGGGCCAGTTTCGAAATCAGCCCGGCTTTCGAGATATTCGCCCAGGCATCCTTCAATCGCTTCGAAGGCGAGAGCTTTTACCAGCAGACGCCGACTTCGGCGACGACGATCCAGCTGGATAACGCCTTCCTGCCGGATGAATTCCGGCAGATGGTACTGGACTACAACGCCGCCAACGGAACCAGCATCAGCTCGATTTCCATCGGCACTTCGAATGCCGGCATTCCGGCAGCGGGTGGCCACAATATCCGCGAGGTCGAACGTTATGTGGTCGGCGCGAACGGCTTCTTTTCGCTCGGTCCGATCGATATCGATTGGGATACCTACTTTCAGCATGGCCGGGCCAACACGAACGAACGTCTGATCAACACGTGGCAAAATTCGCGCCTTGCAACGATGCAGGACGCGGTGTTCGACGGAAGCGGAGATATCGTCTGCCGCGTCAATATCGACGCCGATCCTTCCAACGACCTCCCCGGCTGCGTCCCGATCAACCGGATCGGCGTGGGCGGCGTGACCCAGGAGGCCCTCGATTACCTGTTCGAGGTCTATCCGTCGCGCGAACAGTACATCCGCCAGAATGTCTGGGCGGCGAACCTCTCGACCAGCAAGCTGTTCGACACATGGGCGGGGCCGGTCTCCTTGGCGATCGGCGCCGAATATCGCGAAGACTCGGTCGACGGCTATGTCGACCCGATCAATTTCGAGACCTTCCTCTACGGCAATTACCGCGTGACCACCGGCGAAGTGAACGTGAAGGAAGCCTATCTCGAAACGCTCGTGCCGCTGGCGGAAGGGCTCGATTTCAACGGCGCGGTCCGCTTCACCGACTATTCGCTCTCGGGTTCGGTCACGACCTGGAAGGCCGGACTGACCTTCCAGCCGATCTACGATATCAAATTGCGCGGTACGATCTCGCGCGATATCCGCGCTCCCAACCTCAACGAATTGTTCGACGCAGGCACCGCGCGCACCAACTCGGTGATCGTTCCGGGTGCTGGCGGAGGACGATCCGACCAATTCATCCAGAACCTGACCGGCAGCACGGAACTCACGCCGGAAGTCGCGAAGACCTACGGCGTGGGTCTGGTCTTCACCCCCACCTTTCTTCCCGGTTTCGCCTTCTCGGCCGACTACTTCAATATCGAGATCGAAGACGCCATCGGATTCGTGTCGGCCCAAACCACGGTGGACCTGTGCTTCGAACAGAACCAGCAGTTCTTCTGCGATAATATTCGCTACGCGGCAGGTTCGAGCACCGATATCGAATTCATCGATCTCAAGCCGTTCAACTTTGCCAGCCAGAAGGCAAGCGGGGTCGACCTTGAGGCCAGCTACAGCAAACCGGTCGGTCCGGGCTCCCTCTCGCTGCGCGCGCTGGGCACCTACTATATCGAGAATACCAGCGACAACGGCATCGATGCGCCGAACGACACTGCCGGTGTCAACGCCAATGGCGGCATCCCGACTTTCACCTATCGCATCTCCGCTGGATATGAATTCGACGGCGGCTTCGGATTCAGCATCATCGGGCGCGGCTTCTCCGATGGCGTCTACGACAATGATTTCATCGAATGCAGCAGCGGCTGTCCCGCTTCCGATCCGGTCTTCCGCACGATCAACACCAACCGCATCGACGGCACGCTCTATATCGATGCCAACCTGAACTACGCATTCGAGGTTGGCCCTGCATCCGCCGAAGCCTTCTTCTCGGTCAAGAACCTGTTCGACCGCGATCCGGTGCTGATCGGCAACGGCCCCGACGGCAATAACACGCCGGCCTACCCGCAAACCAACCGCTCTCTTTACGACACTTTGGGCCGGACATTCCGCCTCGGCCTGCGGGTAAAATACTGAGCCTGTGCATTAGGCAGGGCCGGTGACCCGACACCGGCCCCGCCACCCCAAAAAAACTCTGCAATTCCTAGCCTGTTCAGAAGGATAACGACGCAATGAAACCAGTCAGCATGCGCACATTCGCAGCAGCTTTGGCCCTTTCCGCAACCACTGCAACCACACTCGCCGTACCTGCCTATGCCGAGGCTCCCGCCAGAATGAAGCGGGAAGCGATCGCCGGCGTCGATGAGCGGGCCAAACTCGTCCAGGAGATGGTCGATTCCATCTTCAGCTTCGCCGAGCCTGGCTTCCAGGAATTCAAGACCCAGGAATACGTTACCGGCATACTCGAACAGAACGGCTTCACGATCGAAAAGGGTTCGGCCGGCATTCCGAGCGCCTGGACCGCGACCTGGAGCCACGGCAGCGGCGGCCCCAAGATCGCACTGGGCAGCGATGTCGACGCCCTGCTCGGCCTTAGCCAGAAGCCGGGAACCGGAGAGATCACGCCGTTCCTCGCCGGTGCGCCGGGCCACGGCGAGGGCCACAATTCGGGCATGGCAGTGATGGTAGCCGCGGCTCTGGCGGTCAAGGATGTCATGGAGGAGCGCAATATCAGCGGCACGCTGATGATCTGGCCTGGCATTGCCGAGGAATTGCTGGCAACCAAGGCCTTCTTCGTCCGGGAGGGCATGTTCGACGGCGTCGATGCCTGCATCTTCACCCATGTAAGCAGCACTTTCACTACCAGCTACGGTGGGGGGCGCGGCAACGGCATGGTCTCCGTGGAATATACATTCAACGGCAAGACCGCGCACAGTGCCGGCGCACCATGGGCGGGCCGCAGCGCACTCGATGGTGTGGAGCTGATGAATATGGCCTGGAACATGCGCCGCGAGCACGTGCCGCTAACTCAACGGTCGCATTACGTCATCACCAATGGCGGCGGACAGCCGAACATCGTGCCGGGCGAAGCGTCGGTCTGGTATTATTTCCGCGACTACACTTTCGACGGAATTCGCGAACTCTATGAGATCGGCAATACCGTCTCCGAGGCTGCGGCGTCGGCAACCGGCACGACCGTTACTCGCCGCACGCTGGGTTATGCCGCCCCGCAATGGGCCAACAAGCCGCTGGCGGAAGCCGCCTACAGGAATATCAAGGCAGTCGGTATGCCGGATTGGACGGAAACCGACCAAGCTTTCGCCAAAATGTTGCAGGAAGCAAATGAGCTGGAGGTCGAACCGCTGGCAGCAGAAGTCGATGAACTTGAAGAACCCGACGACACTCCGCCCATGGGTGGCGGCTCGGACGATATCGGCGACATCATGTGGACCGTGCCGACGATCACGATCCGCTTTCCCTCCAACGTTCCCAAGATGATCGGCCACAATGTCACTGCGGCCATGGCGATGGCCACGCCCATCGCCCATAAAGGCGCGGTGGCCGGCGCCAAGGCGGTGGCGCTCACCACTCTGGATCTGCTGACCACGCCCAAGCTCGTCGCCGAGGCAAAGAAATACCAGGAGGAGGTCCAGTTCGCCGAAGGCAAATACGATCCGGTGCTGACCGAAGAGGACATGCCCGGCATTCACCTGAATACCGAGATCATGGCACGCATGCGGCCGCAGATGGAAGAGTTCTACTACGATCCGTCGCGCTATTCTTCCTATCTCGAGCAACTCGGAGTCACTTACAGCGATTTCGAGAAGGAACAGGTCGCGGCCCGCTGACAGCCTGGGGTCAGGGCCCCTTCACCGCATGAACTGCGCCAATGCGCATGATGGGTCCTGACTCAAACTGGCGGTGCTGTCAGTCTAACCGCCACTCGTCTCCGGCGGACGCAATTCTCCCAAATCGATACGCGATCAGCCCACAGCCACTCTGCCAGGGCAGCCGAGCGTCGTTCCTTGAATGTCTTTCGATCTATTAGGTGGCGCTCCTGATTAAAGTGGTTGTGGACGTTCGCATGGACTGACGCGAACCTTTGTAGGGTCTTCATCCACCTGAAGCGGTCCGTTCTCGCCTGGGGCGACAGCGACCCTCATACTTTTATTGCATTTCTATTTCCTTCAACGCTCGCGCCTTCTGATTGACGAATGCCCGAATGGACTCTGCATCTTGTGCGGAAAGATAGGCGCTGAAGCCTGCCATGCCCGCCGATTCCATCACCCCGTCCAGGACGATGGCCTTCCACGCCTCACCGCTGCCAAGGACTGCCGAGCGGCGGAGGTCCGGATTGACCGGACCGGTGTGGCAGATGCTGCAGAAGGCCGAATAATGCTTTTCGCCCCGCGCCATTTGCTCGGGTGTGAAGCTCTCCGATGATGGATTGGCGGGCGGCAATGGCTCAGGCGTGTAGGGCGGCAAAACGCCCCGACCGCCCAATTTGAACGCAAGGATCATACCGCGCGGCATCCGCCTCTTCTCGAAGGGAGTTGCGCTTGCCATGCCCATCGAGCCGCCATAACCTGCCATCACAGCGACATATTGCTCGCCACCTACGCGGTAGGACACGGGGCCGGCAACGATGCCTCGATGCGTCTGAAAGCTCCAGAGTTTCCGGCCCGTATCGGCCGTATAGGCTTCAAAATCACCGTGAACGGTCCCCTGGAAAACAAGGTTGCCGGCGGTGGCCAGCGTGCCGCCATTCCATGGCCAGTCGCGCTCCACTTTCCAGCGCGCCTTTCGCGCCACTGGATCCCAGGCGATGAGCGTGCCCTTCAGTGTCGACAGCATGGCCTTGCGCTTGCCGCCGGGATCGCCGGGCAGATTGGGTGCTCGGTCGTGCCCGGTAAATGCGACACCCGTGTTCCAACGTCCCTCGCGGACTTCGTAAGGATCCGCGTTCGAATAGGTGAGCGGGAAGTTCATCGCCGGGATGTAGACTAGGCCGGTTTTCGGGCTGTAGCTCATCGGCATCCATGCATGGGCACCGATGGCCGAAGGCAGGTTGAAGAATGGCTTGTCCTCGAACCGGGCCCCCGGCATTTCCACCGGCCGGCCGGTCGCAAGATCGATCCGCTCGGCCCATGTCTGGGTGACATAGGGATCGGCCGACAACAGCTTTCCATCCTTGCGGTCGAGGACGTAGAAAAAGCCGTTCTTTGGCGCCTGCATCAGCACGTCGCGCGGGCGGCCCCCTATATCAAGGGTGGCCAGCGTGATCTGCTGTGTGTTGGTAAAATCCCAGGTGTCGCCCGGGTTGGCCTGATAATGCCATTTATAGCAGCCCGTATCGGGATCGACCGCAACGATGGAAGAAAGGAACAGATTGTCGCCTTTGCCATCGGAACGGATGCGGTGATTCCAGGGCGCGCCATTGCCGACACCGATCAGCAACTGGTTGTATTTCGGATCGTAGACGACGGAGTCCCAAACCGTGCCGCCGCCGCCCAGGTCCCACCATTTGCCGTGCCATGTGGGGAGAGCGAGACGCTGAAGGGCTTCATCGGAAGCGGCTTCGTCGGGTCCGTCGGCAGGGTTGCCGGGCACAGTGTAGAAGCGCCAGATCAGCTTTCCTGTCTGTGTGTCGTAA
>DASWIR010000188.1:0-3019 GCA_036397575.1 Alteraurantiacibacter sp.
GGGCGGCGAACTGGAAGCGCCCCGCGAGATCGGCAAGGTGGTGGATGGTACCCGCCGGATCATTCCGATCATGGCGGGCGGTTATGTGAACGGGCCGAAAATCAGAGGAAAGCTGATGGGCAATTCGGCCGACTGGCAATTGACCCGGCCCGACGGCGTCACGGTCGCCGATGCGATCTACGCGATCGAAACCGACGACGGTGCGCTGATCCAGATCCGCAATCGTGGCCTGCGCCATGGACCGCCCGAAGTGATGGAGCGGCTGAGGAACGGCGAGGACGTCGATCCGTCGGAATATTACTTCCGCACGGTGCCCGAATTCATCGCGCCGGACGGTCCCTATGACTGGCTCAACCGGTCGATCTTCATCTGCTCCGGCGCGCGCTATGCGAGTTCGATCAAGCTATGGGTCTGGCGCGTGCTCTGACGCTGGTCATCGGCGCCTGCAAAGTATAGCTTGTTGCAAAAGTCCGGCTTGCTGGCCGGAGGATTCGGGAGAGTGACTGAATGTTTCGTTGCACAATCGCATCGCGCCTTTCGGCGTCCTGGCTTGCCGCGGGCTGTGCCCTCGGTCTTGCCGCCCTTGCCGTGCCTGCCGCCGCGCAAGAGAGGCCGGCCGATCTTACCGAGCTGCCGCCGGTTCCCGACGATTATACGCCGGACAAGACCGAATGGGGCGATTGGGACTTCACCGGCACATGGCCGATCGAGAACCTGCCTTCCGCGCGCATCCTGTTCCAGCGCCCTCCCGCCTATGGCAACCGCGTGTGGCTGACCGACGAGGAATTCGCCAAGCGCGTGGCCAATGCGGAGCAGTCCGACGGCAATTTTACCCAGGCCAATGAAAGTGGCATCGGAGCCTCGGGCACGTCGGGCCTGGCGGACTGGGTGCGCAGTTCCTCCATGGGCAAGCGCACTTCGATGCTGGTGGATCCGCCCGACGGGCAGCTCCCGCCGCTGACCGAGAAGGGGCAGGCGCTTTATAAGGCCGGCCGATCGGGCTGGGTTCCGGGCCAGCATTACGACTGGATGGACGATTTCGACAGCTGGGACCGCTGCGTCTCGCGGGGCTACCCGGCCTCGATGTTCCCCTTCCGCTACAATAACGGCATCCGCATCATGCAGTCACCGGGCTATGTGGTGATCATGCTGGAGATGCTCGGCACGCGCGTCATCCCGCTGGGAGATTCGCCGCAGGTGCCGGGGCAGGTCGAGCAATGGATGGGCGTCAGCCGCGGTCACTGGGAAGGCAAGACGCTGGTGATCGAGACGACCAATATCGTATCGGGCGACAGCGCGACGGAGGACGTGTCGGCACGCAACGGCTCGCCGCTCAACATGGCGACGCAGCATGTCCCGCCCTTCAATACCATTCCCACCAGCGCCGAAGCCAGAACGGTCGAGCGGCTGACCATGCTGGGGCCAGACGCAATCGCTTACGTGATTACCTATTCCGATCCTGAGATCTATGCGGCACCGTGGACGGCCCGCTTGGAATGGGCGCGCGAGGACGATTACCAGTTCTTCGAATATGCCTGCCATGAGGGCAACCGTATGCCGCGCGACTACATACTGGCCTCGCGCGCCCAGCGCGAAGCCATCGCCCGCGGCGAACAGGAAGTCGAAGTGGGCGCGGCAGATTCGCGCAATCGCTTCGCGCAGCGCTTCGATTTCGACCCTGCCGTGGAAACTCCGCCGGCCTTCGGGCCGCCGCCGCCATCGTCCGATGACGACGAAGGCGAGGAATCGGGCGGCTGAGTTGATCTCTGAAGATCAGCGCGTCGGCGGACAGGCCCTGAAATAGGCTTCGGCCTGGTCGGCATATTTTCCGGGCGCACTGTATTCGGCAAGCTTCGCGCCGAGCAATGCGGCCAGGGCCACCGGATGGCTTGGCAAATTATCCGGCAACGGTTCCGGGCGCCTGGGCTGCGTAGCGCGGCATGGGCGCGGCACTTCGCGAATCTCGACCGTCTCGGCTATCGCGGTTTCGGCCGGTTCGGGTTGTTCGAGCACGATTTCAGGCTCGGGAGTGCGCGCTGCGCAGCCGGCGAGCAGCGCCGCCAGAGCCAGGAGTGCGAAGATGCCGTGTGATCTTTGCATCAAAGCCCTGCCAGCTCCCGAAGTAACTCTGGAGGTGCTTCGCAATTACCACCGGGCCGCCGGGACATGGAAAGCAGTTTTGCAATGCGCTGGTCCGAACTGACGCTCGCCCTTGCAAGCGTGGTTTTACGCCGTTCCCCCTCTGTGCGCGCCTCCAGCAATGCGGCTTCGGCAAGTTCGGCTTCGAGATTCAGCTGATCGATCTTCGCCTGCAATTGCTCGATCGAGCGGCCTGCATCGGCATTGGCTGCTTCGGCTATTGCCAGTTCCTTGCGCAGATCCGTCCGCTGCAGCGCAAGATGAGCGGCAAGTCCGCCGAGTGCGGCCAGCATGACCAGCAGCAGGACGATCGCGGTTCGTTCTCGGCGAAATTCACCAAACGCGCGGGCAAAGGCAGGCGGAACCATAGAGGCACTCCATCACTTAATTCGGCCCCCCGGTCCTGCCGGAAAGGTCCATCCCCTGGTCCTTCCTGCACGATCCAGTCGCTACAATAGCCGTTTCTCATTCTGGAGAAAGCTCTAAGGTATTAAGGAACATGATGAATGTCGGTCTCTGGTGGCCTTCCCTGTCCTTCGGGAACAGTTTCGGCGATCGATAGCTGAGGGAAAAAGCAGCTAAAGGAGTTTTCGATGCGCTATACCGTCCTTACCGCGACCGTCCTTCTGAGCTTGGGATTGGCTTCCTGCGGTTCGCCTGACACCCAGGAAGACCAGGACGCTGCCGCAAGTGTTGAGGCTATGCCTGAAACCCAGAGGCGGGCCGTCGCCACGCTGCAAATGGCGGCCGGCACTGGGGCCGGCACCGCTACCGCTACGCCCGAGGGAGATAGCGTGGCGATCGCGCTCAATGTCTCGGGGCTGGAGCCGGGAGAACATGGCGTGCATGTCCACACTATAGGCGATTGTTCCGCTTCGGA
>DASWIR010000189.1:0-4073 GCA_036397575.1 Alteraurantiacibacter sp.
TCCACCCCAACCTTCGATCAACGAGCCGGGCGGGCCAGCGGGGCGGCTATCCCCGCCTGCGCATTACCATTGCCGACACCGTTACCATTGCCATTGCCGCCAGCGTTGGCAATGCCATTACCGCCACCATTGCCGTTGCCGGCACCGTTACCGTTACCGTTACCGTTGCCGGCAGCGTTACCATTGCCAGCACCATTGCCATTCCCGCCACCGTTGCCATTCCCGCCACCGTTGCCGTTGCCTGCACCGTTGCCGCTGCCGGCGGAATTGCCATTGCCGTTGCCAGCAGCGTTGCCGTTGTCACTACCATTGCCGTTGCCGGCAGCGTTACCCGAACCATTGTCGTTCCCGCTGCCCGGGTTGCTTCCGGGGCCCTGGCCAAGTCCTTCTCCGGCGCTCGCATCGCGGGCGGCATCGCGGGCCGCGGCACCCTGGACGCTGGAAACCTGATTGGCCGTGGTTCCGGCGAGCAATCCGCCGGTTACCTGCGCAAGATTAACCGGATCGGAAGCGACCGGCTCGACGATCAATTGGGTGCCCAGAGAAGGCGTCTCGGCAAAAACCCCCGAGCTGAGCTCGATTTGTGGGCCGGCCCCCGCGCGCCCGGTTCCTTCGGGACCGGAGGTCTGCTCGCTCGTGGATTGCTGACCGCCGCCGGACGATTCGGTGTCGGGCCCGGTCGATTCAGCGGCGGGACGGCGAGGCGAGTCGATGATTTTGGTGTCTTGCCCCTGCACCGTCAGCCGGTACCGATCCGTGGCCGAGACCACCGCCACGATTCCAGGCCGGATAAGATCCCGCGCGCCGCCGTCCATCGTCGACGCTTCCACAGCTCCTTCGGTAACCTGAAGCGATGCCCCTCCTTCCGAAATTGTAATCGAGAAGGTGGTCCCTTTGACGACCGCGGCGAGATAGGGCGTACCGACGCTGAAGTGCGGATCGGGTTTCTTCTCGATCTGGAATATCACGTTGCCCCATTCCTGGAGCACGTCGAAGAGGTTCTCCGGCTGCGTCTTCGCAGCGGGAATGCGGATGCGGCTGTTCGGCGCAACGGTAACGAAGTCCTTCCGTCGCACGATCACGGCGCGCGACACGGGCCCGGTTTCGACAATGGCGCCGGGGCTTACCGTCGCGCCGCGCGAAACCACTTCGACATTGCCGCCGTCGCGGACCGTCACGTGCCCGGAGACCTCGCTTACGATCCACGATCCGGATTGCGCATGCGCCACGCCGAAGGTGCTGCCAAACAGCAATCCTGCAAGGAAGAGCTTCAGGAGACGGATCATAACGCGCAATCCTACCTATGGAGGATCCCCGCTACCGGTCCGCGTATTGAGGTTACGTATGCATGGGTAGTTAATTTCTTAAGAATTTGACGAATTCGAAAGCAATGGCCGCGTAAGGGTTCGCTCCGGGAGCGAATATCCTCATGCGCAACAGCACCGTCTTAGCGGTCATCTCGATCTTCGCCGTCGCTGTATCGGCACCGGCCGCAGCGCAGGATGCGCTCGACCGCGTTCTGCCCGGCACGCGCGCGCAGGCGGAAACCGAACCGGCCGAACGATCGGACCCGCCGCCAGTCGAGGTACAGGTCCAACCAGCAGAAAGCCGGTCGAACGGCCCGGAAATTCTTGTCGGAGCGATTGTCCTGACCGGGCTGGAAGCGCTCGAGCCCGCCGATTTTGCCGGCGTGATCTCATCCAGGCTTGGTCAAACGATCGACGACGCGGAGCTCCGCGCGCTGGCCGGTGCCATTGCCCAGGAGGCCCAATCTCGCGGCTTCGCCTTCGCTACCGCCCGGATCGAACCCCAACGCCTCTCGAACGGCATCCTCACCATCCAGGTGGACGAGGGACGAATCGACGAAGTGCGCCTCGCCGGAGCGGATGATCTGGCCGTTCGCTCGGCACTCGCACCGCTGATCAACGGGGCGCCAGCCCGGCTGGCCGACGTCGAACGCCGCCTTCTGATCGCCGGAGACATCGGCGGCATTCACATCCGCAACAGCCGGTACATCCGAGAGGAGGGGCGCGGCGTTCTGCTGGTCGAACTGACCAAAGATCGCTTCGTCGGCAGAGCGGCGCTGTCCAACGAAGGCACCAAGCCGCTCGGGCCCGCGCAGATCCGCATAGAGGCGGACGTCAACGGGCTTCTGGCCCATGACGATTCGATCACCTTCAGCTTCACAGGCACGCCTCTCGACCCACGCGAACTTTATTTCGGCTATGTCCGCTACGCCAAGCGCGTCGGCGCGGGCGGAACCGAGCTTGCACTGACCGGCTCCGCCTCGCAGGCACGCCCCGGCGCCTATTTGCGCGAGCTGGAACTGCGCAGCCGGAGCTGGCACATCGGCGCGAGCATCCTGCAGCCGCTGCGACGGCGGCGCACTGCGAGCCTGTGGTTCAAGGGCGAAGTGGGTCTGCACCAGCTGCTCCAGTGGGAGCAAGGCGAACGCGTGCGCGAGGATCGCCTCGCGGTGGCGAGAGCGACGATCTATGGCTACGCCGATTTCGCGGGAGGACGGTTGCGGTCCAGTATGACGCTCTCACAAGGGCTGGACATCCTCGGCGCAACCGAGACCGGCGATCCGCTGGCTTCCCGCCTCGATGCGGACGGCACCTTCACCAGTCTTCAAGCATGGTCGGATTGGACCAGAAGCCTGGGAGGGGGGCTGAGCCTGCGCCTGGCCGCGCAGGCACAGCTTGCCTCCGGGCCGCTGCTGATCACGGAAGAGACCAGCCTGGGCGGTTCCATATTCCTGCGCGGTTACGACTGGAGCGAGCGCTCCGGCGACCAAGGCGTCATGGGAATGGCGGAGCTGCGCTACGACTGGCGCGACGCATTCGGTGTCATTCCAAACATGCAGATCTACGGCTTCTTCGACGCCGGACGGGTGAATAACATCGACAGCGAGTTTGGCAGCGGTGCGCTCGCATCGGCCGGCGGCGGCGTCCGGGCCGGTCTCGGCGACTCGCTGGCCGCCGCCCTGGAAGTCGCTGTGCCGCTTTCGGGCCCGCGATACGATACGGCGGACGAAACGCCAAAGGTCAACCTGCGGGTGGCGAAGACCTTCTGATCCATCCGGCGGTTCAGGCGGCCCGGATTGTGGACGAGGCCGAAACGGCGAGGTGTTGACACATCTGACACGCCCCCGGCCCGAAAACGCCAAAAGCGTAAGCTTGTGCGCGAAAAACGTCACCCTGGGGACCAAAAGCGTCACCTTGCGGAGGCAAAAGCGTCACCTTGCATAGCGCTGGAGGCCTGGTGCCCGATTGAAGCCGGTATGCTTCAGCTTACCTTGCGGGGCTTTCCGGGAAGACCGATCGCGCACTCCAGCTTGTCTGTTTCCCAATCGCCGAGCTCAGCGGCAGCACGATAGGTCGACTGCAGGAAGGCGAGTAATGCGCCGCGCGGATCGTCGGCGGTTCTGACTGCATCATATGGCAGCACGAATTCACCCAGATCCTGGTTGAAATGCGCAGCGGGCGGTTCGACGGCAGCAGCGGCAAATCCTTCGGGCGCCGGATAGGCGTAAGAATAGAAGCACGGTTGATCGAACCCGCCGCCGCCAGGCCAGAACCCTGCCGAGCTTACCTCATGGCTATAGGCTTCGCGGGTAACATCGTCCGGCAGGTTGGGAATGCCGCCCGAATGCAATGGCGCGGGTCTGCCGGAAAAGCGCGTAACCGCCAGATCGAAGCTGCCCCAGAACAGGTGGACCGGGCTGACCTTGCCGAGGAACCCCGTTCGGAACTCGCGGAATACCGCGTCGATACTGACCAATGCGCGATGGAAACGCGAGACAGCATCGGCATCCCAAGGCCGCTCTACCGTATCATCGGCAAAGGGCATCGCCTCGGGCAGCTCATTGGGGCTTCCGTGATAGCGTGCCGTTCCGCCCAGACGCTCGATCAACAGTTTGAAGCGCCGGTCAAACTCGGCGACCGACATCGGTTCGAGGGGGAAGTCATGCGCATCACCGAGGCCGTTCGATGCCAACAGGCGCTGTCTTTGCAGGTCGAACTGCACCGTGATGCCATGAACATCGGGGATCAGCCCCGTCGTCAGCCCAT
>DASWIR010000190.1:0-3048 GCA_036397575.1 Alteraurantiacibacter sp.
GATCGAAGTGATGGTTGCCGAAAAGCAGTATTACAAACCCGGCATCTATCCCGACATCAGCACTACGGGCGATTGGTATCCGGTGGGGCATTACACGCAGATCGTGTGGCCCTGGACGACCCATGTCGGCTGCGCGATCGAGAGCGGCGAATTCTTCGAGTACACGGTGTGCCGCTACACCCCGCCGGGCAATCGCGACGGCAACCCGCTGGTGCCGGGCGGCAATGGCTGGGAGGGCGAGGTTACGGGCGACTGACAGGCCGGCGAGGGAGCTGAAAATCCACGATATCGGGCAGGTTGAGTTTCATCTCTTCCCGTTCGCCCTGAGGAGGCGCGGAGGCTGCAAGCCGAGGCGCCGTCTCGAAGGGCAGGGCGCTCCGATGTGCTTCGAGACGGGCCTCAATCTGCGATTTCGGCCCTCCTCAGCACGAACGGTTTGTGGGGAGAGGCCGTTCGCGCCGCGACCGTTGAGACACGATATCTCGATCCGGTGTGGACCGGGCCCAGCTTTATAGGAAAGCTGTTTTTCTCTCACCGCGTCGCCCCTGCGAAGGCAGGGGCCCATCCAAGCCATCTGCATGGTATCAACGACAATTGGCGAAGGCCTTGCCACGACACGAGCGGCCAGCTTATCTAGGCCCCTGCCTTCGCAGGGGCGACGATAGGAGTCATCCCGCGCGCAGCTCCTTCGCCAGCAGACGGAATTCGTCGGCGCGCGGCGAGTTCTTGCGCCAGATCAGCGCGATCTCGCGGCTCGCCTGGTCCGACTTCAGAGGGCGCGAAACTACATTCGTATGCTCGAGGATCCCGGCGTCGAGCGCCATTTGGGGGAGCATCGTCACGCCGAGGCCGTTATCGACCATCTGCACCAATGTGTGCAGCGACGTGCCGATCATTTCCGCACTGCCGCGCATTTCCGGCCGGTTGCAGGCGGCCAGCGCATGCTCCTTCAGGCAATGCCCGTCTTCGAGCAGCATCAGCCTCTTCTCGTCGATCATTGAAGAGGGCACGCTGGCGGGGAGATCCTTGCCTTCGTCTCCCGGGAAAGCGACGAACAGCGCATCGTCGCAAATATGCTCCGCCTCCACCTCCCCCGTCGGGTAGGGCAGGGCCAGCAGCACGCAATCGGCGCGGCCGTGCTGCAGCGATTCCACCGCGTCGCCGCTGGTTTCCTCCCGCAAGTAGAGCTTGAGCTGCGGCCGCTCCTTCCTGAGGCGCGGCAATATGCGCGGCAGCAGGAACGGGGCGATGGTCGGGATCACGCTCATGCGCAGTTCGCCGGCCAGCGGCTTGCCCGCGGCCTGGACAAGCTCGGAAATTTCCTCCGCCTCGCGCAGCAGGCGGTGCGCCTTTCCCACCACGCGGACACCGAGCGGAGTGAAGCGCACCATGCGGCGGCTGCGTTCGACCAGCGTCACGCCAAGCAGCGTTTCGAGTTCGCGAATCCCGGCGCTGAGAGTCGATTGGGAGACGAAACTGGCCTCCGCCGCGCGGCCGAAATGGCCGTGTTCGTACAGCGCAACGAGATATTGCAGCTGCTTGATGGTGGGAAGGTAGGTGGTCATCCGGCGGGCTCCACAGGGTGCCCCTACTCGGCGGCTTCCGCGGACGCTGCAGCCTGGTCGGCCCGCTGTGTCTCGGCCATCTGGGCGTGGATATCGTCGATATGCGTCATCACCAGCTTGCCGCGGTGGACCGCGAAAGCCAGCTTGCCTTCGACCAGTTCGAGCGCGTCGCGTCCGAAGATTTCGTAGCGCCAGCCTTCGAGGACCGGGAGATTGCGCACGCCCGCCGCCAATGCTTCCATCTCGTCCGCCCGGGTAAGCAACCGCGCGGCGACGTCGATTTCGCGCGAGCGGATCTTGAGCAGCAGCTTGAGCAGGTCGGCCACCAGCGCGCCTTCCTTGCCGAGGGGCGCCCCACGCTTGGGCTTTTCTGGTATTTCGTCGGGCGGCAATGCTTCGGCCTTGTCGAGAATTTTCATCAGCCGCCTGCCTATATCGTTGTCCCGCCAGGCCTGGCTCAGCCCGCGCACCTTGGCCAGATCCGCCTGATCTCGGGGCGGGTGGCTGGCGAGGTCGGCAAGGGTCTCGTCGCGCATGATCCGGCCGCGCGGTATATTCTTGTCCTGCGCCTCCCGCTCGCGCCAGTCGGCGAGCGCCTTCAGGCGGCCGAGGACCAGCGGATTGCGGCTGGGCGCGCGGATACGCAGCCATGCGCTGTCGGGGGCGAAGCGGTAATTGTCCGGATCGGCGAGCCGTTCCATTTCCGCATCGAGCCAGGCGCCGCGCCCGGTCTTGACCAGCTTCTTGAGGAGGCGGGGAAATATCTTGGCAAGGTGGGTCACGTCGCCGATCGCATATTCGATCTGCCGGTCGGTCAGCGGGCGGCGGCTCCAGTCGGTGAAGCGCGCGCCCTTGTCGACAACCAGGCCCAGCCAGCTTTCGACGAGGTTGGCATAGCCGATCTGCTCGCTCTGGCTGACTGCCATCATCGCGATCTGCGTATCGAAGATCGGGTGCGGCGTCTTGCCGGTAAGATTGTAGACGATTTCGACGTCCTGCCCGCCGGCGTGGAAGACTTTGAGCACGTCTTCGTTGTCGGTCAGCAGATCGAGCAGCGGAGCGAGATCGATTCCGTCGGCCAGCGGATCTATCGCCGCGGCTTCTTCCTCATTCGCGATCTGCACCAGGCAGAGCAGAGGGTAATACGTGTTCTCGCGCATGAATTCGGTGTCGACCGTGATGAATTCGGATTTCGACAACCGCTTGCAGAGTGCTTCGAGTTCCCCGGTTTGGGTAATAAGTTTATGTATTTTCATCGTTTCTTGTTTCTATGTGGACGGTGCACCGTCCTGCGGGTTTGCGGCCCGGAATGCGGGTGGGCCGGCCGGATACGGCCTGCCCCATTGCGCTGTCGTGACAGCGCCCACGCGCCCTTAGCGCCTTACAGGCGAAAGAAGAAAAGGTTTAGTGGCCGGGCGGCTGCTTCCACAGCGAAAAATCGCCCGGATCCGGTCAGCGGCTGAAAATCTTCGAGAGGAACCCG
>DASWIR010000191.1:0-2947 GCA_036397575.1 Alteraurantiacibacter sp.
ACTGGATGCAATCGGGTGCCGTCTACGCCGGCTTGCGGAACCGTAGCGCGAATTTCTCCGTCTTGCCGGCGACGGCGGGATCGCGCACCGACACGTCTTTCGGATCGTCGGGATTGGCAAGCAGGTCGGAACTGTCCTCCAGCGTGAAGCCGGCCGCCGCAACTTGCTCCTTCACAGCCTCTGGATCGATCCTGTGCAGGGTCGAGGTCGCGGACATTCCCGTTCCGGGCGCCGAATGGTCCTCCACGAAATAGAGCCCGCCCGGTTTCAGCGTGGCGAAGGCCGACGCATTGATGGCGGCAATGTCGCCATTGGCCATGTCATGATAGTTTTCGGTGGTCCAGACGAGGTCGACCGGTTCGGGCAGGTCGAGTGCGGTGAAATCCGCCACCACCACGGTCACATTCGGATATTGCGCCGCCAGCGCATTGATATTGTCGAGACCACCGGGGCGGTTGGCGAAGAAGGCCGGCATCAGCGCATAGACATGGCCTTCGGGACCCACGGCTTTGGCAAGAATGCGGGTGTAGTAGCCGCCGCCGGGTGCGATCTCGGCGATCTTGTCGCCCGGTTCGACCCCGGCGAAGGCTACGATCTCGGCGGGTTTGCGGTTGGGATCGCGCTCGCGATCCGCAGCAGGGCGCTGTTCATCGGCAACCGCCATGGCGATCATGTCATGGCCCTGGTGCTCATGATGATTTGCGAAAGCCACGGTTCCCGGCGCCGCCAGCGCGAGCGTCAGTGCGAAAGTGATTGCTTGTTTCATTGACCCGTTTCCTCTTCCACGAACTGCACGTCGATGATCTCGACCGGTTCGGCGAGCATCTGGCCCTTCATTATACCCTCGCCCTTTTCGGGGTCCGTCGGCGCGTCGAAAATCGCGCGTACCACGTCCATGCCGTCTACCACATGGCCGAATGCCGCGAAACCGGGGCGCAGCGATGGTTCGTCAGCATTGGGCTGGGCGTCCAGACTGGGCTGATCCGACAGCAGGATCGAGAAGTCGCCGGTCGCTGTACCTGGATCGTAGCGCGCCATGGAGATGGCGCCCGCCACATGCTTCACGCCGGTTTCGTTGGTCGGTTCATGGGCGATGGGCTCGAGGATGCGATCAGGGTGCATCTGCGTGCCGCCCTGGATGAGGCCGTTGGGCTGCTCGCCCCAGTTGAGCCGCATCGAACGGTAAAACACGGTTCCATCGAACCGGTCTTCCTTCGCATAGCGCAGGAAATTGGCGGTGGTGGCTGGTGCTCGCTCGCTTTCCAGGGCGAGCGTGATGTCGCCCAGCGTGGTCTGGATTATGATCTGGGTGGTTTCGAGCCGTTCCTGCGCTGTGGCGGGATAGGCCAAAATTAGCCAGGCAAATGCGGCATATCTGAGCATCTTGCATCAGTTCCTCTTCGTCATTGCGAGCGTAGCGAAGCAATCCAGTGCGTGTCGAGCGCCTTCGCTGGATTGCCGCGGCGACTGCGTCGCCTCGCAATGACGATCTATCGAAAGCGCAAATGCTCGCGGGTAAGCTGGGCCACCGACGTCACGCCCATCAGCTTCATGTCGCGCTCGATCTCCGCCTGCAGCAGCGAGAGCGCCCGTTCGACGCCGGCCTGCCCGGCGGCGGCCAGCGCGTAGAGATAGAGCCGTCCACCGCTCACCGCCTTTGCGCCCATGGCCAGCGCCTTCAGCACATGGCTGCCGCGGCGCACGCCGCCATCGAGGATCACCTCGACCCGGTCGCCCACTGCATCGACGATCTCGGCCAGCTGGTCGAATGGCGCGCGGCTGCCATCCAGTTGGCGCCCGCCATGGTTGGATATCATGATTGCATCGACGCCCATGTCGGCCGCGCGGCGGGCATCCTCCACCGCCATGATCCCCTTGAGGCAGAACTTGCCGCCCCAGTCGTCGCGCAGCTTCTCCGCCGCTTTCCAGTCCATCGACGGATCGAGCATCGAATTGAAATAGTCCTGGATCGAGAGAGCGAAATTCGATCCGGCATCCACATGAGACGACAGGTTGGGCAGTTCGAATTTCTCGCGGAAGAGGTAATTCAGTGCCCAGGCCGGCTTGGTCGCATAGGAGATCGCGCTGGCGGGCGTGATTTTGGGCGGAGTGGTGAAGCCGGTGCGCTTGCAGCGCTCGCGATTGCCGGAAACGATCGTGTCGACCGTCAGTGTGACGGCATCGAAATTGGCGGCCCGCGCGCGTTGGAGCAGCGCGGCGTTCAGCCCCTTGTCCTTGTGATAGTAGTATTGGAGCATCTTCGGCCCGGAGAACTTCGCGCCGATCTCTTCCATGCTCACGCTGGCGAGGCTCGAAATGCCGAACCACAATCCGAACTTCTCGGCGGCTGCAGCCACCGCCCGCTCGCCTTGCCAGTGGAACAGGCGCTGCAGCGCGGTCGGGCTGAGCATCAGGGGCAGGGCGGATTTCTTACCCAGCACGGTGACGGAAGTGTCGATGCTGTCCACGCCGGCCAAAACGCGCGGCACCAGGTCCACATCCTGGAATGCGGCAGTGTTCCGCGCTTTGGTTCCCTCGTCATCGGCTGCGCCGTCGATATAGTGGAACACGGGGAAGGGCAGCTTGCGCTGCGCGAGTTCACGGAAATCCGCGATCTTGTGGCAATCCGATAGGCGTTTTACTTTTTCGATCTCCATTCTGCGGCACTTAGCGCGCGACCCGCCTGCATGCCAGCAGGTCCGTGCGGGGGAAGGCAATGCCGCCGGTTACATCAAAAAATGCGTTCATCGGCGCTTCATGTTTACAGACGTAGTCAATCCGATTACAGGCGTAGACAGATTCGGAGGATTCTATGGCTGCGAGGGACGAGGCTCCGGTTGAACGCATTAGCGAAGCCGAGCATGCAGTGATGGAGGCATTGTGGCGGAAAAGTCCGCTCACCGCCGCCGAAGTTTGCGAACATGTATGCGAAAACCGGGGATGGTCG
>DASWIR010000192.1:0-2230 GCA_036397575.1 Alteraurantiacibacter sp.
GTCACTCAGCCTTCATCACCCGCGGCCTTCACTTCGGCCGGGAAACTCGCCTTGTCGCCACCAACGAAGGTCAGAGTGACCTCCACCGTGCCGCCTGCGGTCACATCCTCGCCGAGGCCCATCACCATCACATGTTTGCCGCCGGGCTCGAAAGTCACCGTCTCGCCCTTGGACAGCGGCACCTGCGTCAAATCCTGCATCTCGGACACGCCATTATTGTCGCGTGTTTCGTGCATCATCGTCATTTCCGCGCCCGCGACTTCCGCCGCGCGAACCACCGCGGCGCGGTCTCCGTCATATTTGAGGTCGAAATAGACAGCCGCCGGGTTGCCGGAGACGGCGGGCAGCATCAGCCGTGCATTTTCGACCGAAACGCCAGGCATCATGTCCGGATCGGTTTCGGCCGGGTCATCCGCCTGGCCCCCGCAAGCCGCAAGCGCCAGGCTGGCAGCGCCGGCAAGCAGGATAGTGGGAATTCGCACATTCATCGCATTTCTCCCCCTCGTTGTTGTCCCGATTTCTAACCCTGTCGGTCCCTTGTGCCAAGCTAAAGCGCCCCTATATCCCCGCAGTAACCGAGCCGCCGACCGGCACTGCCATTGTGGAGGGCCAACGGAGCGGCGTCCAACGTTTGAAAAAGTGAGTGGGGAAATATGGCCAAAGTTATCGGTATCGACCTCGGCACCACCAATTCGTGCGTAGCCGTGATGGATGGGGGCAAGCCCAAGGTAATCGAAAATGCGGAAGGTGCACGCACCACGCCGTCGATCGTCGCCTTCACTAAGGACGGCGAACGCCTGATCGGCCAGCCGGCCAAGCGCCAGGCAGTCACCAATCCTGATAATACGCTGTTTGCAATCAAGCGCCTGATCGGCCGCCGGTTCGATGATCCCATGACCAAGAAGGATATGGGTCTCGTCCCCTACGATATCGTCAAGGGCAAGAATGGCGATGCCTGGGTCGAGGCCGGCGGGGAAGAATATTCGCCAAGCCAGGTTTCCGCCTTCATCCTGCAGAAGATGAAGGAAACCGCCGAGAGCTATCTCGGCGAAAATGTGACGCAGGCAGTCATCACCGTGCCCGCCTACTTCAACGACGCCCAGCGCCAGGCAACCAAGGACGCCGGCCAGATCGCGGGCCTCGAAGTTCTGCGTATCATCAACGAGCCGACTGCCGCGGCGCTCGCCTATGGCCTCGAGAAGGACGAGGGCAAGACGATTGCGGTTTACGACCTTGGCGGCGGCACTTTCGACATTTCCGTCCTCGAAATCGGCGACGGCGTGTTCGAGGTGAAGTCGACCAATGGCGACACCTTCCTGGGCGGCGAGGACTTCGACAGCGTGATCGTCGAATATTTGGCCGACGAGTTCAAGAAGAAGGAGAACATGGATCTCCGGACCGACAAGCTCGCCCTGCAGCGGCTGAAAGAAGGCGCCGAAAAGGCCAAGATCGAGCTTTCGAGTTCGCAGCAGACCGAAATCAACCTGCCCTTCATCACCGCACGCATGGAAGGCGGTAGTTCCACCCCGCTGCATCTGGTCGAGACACTGACCCGGTCGAAGCTCGAACAATTGGTCGACAAGCTGATCCAGCGCACGCTCGATCCGTGCAAGAAGGCGCTCCAGGATGCCGGCGTGAAGGCGGACGAAATCGAAGAGGTGATCCTGGTCGGGGGCATGACCCGCATGCCCAAGGTTCGCGAAGTGGTCGAGAAGTTCTTCGGCAAGAAGCCGCATACGGGCGTCAATCCCGACGAAGTCGTGGCGATGGGCGCGGCGATCCAGGCCGGCGTGCTGCAGGGCGACGTCAAGGACGTGCTGCTGCTCGACGTGACTCCGCTTTCGCTCGGCATCGAGACGCTGGGCGGCGTGTTCACGCGCATGATCGACCGCAATACGACGATCCCGACCAAGAAGGCACAGGTCTATTCGACCGCCGAAGACAATCAGCAGGCCGTGACGATCCGCGTGTTCCAGGGCGAGCGGGAGATGGCGGCGGACAACAAGCTGCTCGGCCAGTTCGACCTCGTCGGCATCCCGCCCGCTCCGCGCGGCGTGCCGCAGATCGAAGTCACCTTCGACATCGATGCCAACGGCATCGTCAACGTTCATGCCAAGGACAAAGGCACCGGCAAGGAACAGCAGATCCGCATCCAGGCTTCGGGCGGGCTCAACGAGGCCGATATCGAACAGATGGTGCAGGACGCGGAAAAGTTCGCGGAAGAGGACAA
>DASWIR010000193.1:0-3851 GCA_036397575.1 Alteraurantiacibacter sp.
TCCGGCGGGTAAAGGCCAAGAGCAGACCCAACGTCAGGCAAACCGCAATTGTGGATGAACCTCCATAGGAGATCAGCGGCAACGTCATGCCTTTGGAAGGGAAGAGCTGGAGATTGACGAGGATGTTGATCATCGCCTGGCCGACGAAGAGCGCGCAAAGGCCCGCGCCGGCGAGCAGCGCAAACAGGTCCGTTTCCTCCAGCAGGCGTACGATCACCCGCGCCGCAATGGCGAGATACAGCAGGACAATGATGGCGCAGGTAACCAGGCCGAATTCCTCGCCGATGACCGAGAGGATATAATCCGTATGCGCCTCAGGCAGGTTCATCTTGCGTACGCCCAGCCACAGGCCGGTACCTTTCCATCCACCCGCCATTAGCGTGCGCGCAGCAAGGTCCACCTGGTCATAGGCCGTGCCGCCGCCCATGAAAGCATCGATGCGGTGGCGTGCATTGTCATAAAGCGCATAGGCAAGACCCAGCGCGGCAATGCCGGACCCGGCAAGGATCATCACACGCTGCATGTTCATGCCGAGGATGAAGACCAGCACGAACCAGCAACCGACGAAGAGAATCGCACTGCCAAGATCGGGTTGCAGCATCAGCAGAGCGACGATCGCTGCGACATAGGCTCCGGTGATCGGCACGAGCGGCAGTTCGGGAACACGCCAGCGCCATGAAAGCACCCAGGCGAGCGTTACTGCAAATGCAGGCTTGAGAAACTCACTTGGCTGGAAGCGAATGCCCAAATCGATCCAGCGCCTTGCCCCGTTGATAGTATCGGAAACAAAGGGAACCAGCATCATCGCGCCGAACATGGCGCAGGCGAGCAAAATGGCGCCGCGCCGCGCAACGTCGCGCTCCAGCATAGAGGCGCCGACAAGCACCGACATGCCGAGGAACTGCCAAATGACATGATGCCAGAAAAAATAGAGCGGCGGCAGGATACCTGCCGCGCCAGACAGGCGGTGTGCACCGGCAGGCGATGCGGCCAGCACTGCTACCGTGCCCATCAGCATCAACGCACCGATCAGGCCGAGCAGTACCCGATCGACTTCGCGCCACCAGATGCTCAGTTCCGCTCGCCAGTCGAGATTGGCCCGCAACGCCGCTGGTTTGCGCGCGCCGGGAAACGGTACATAGGGGCGCTGCGCGCTCATGCAGCGGACCTCGCAGCAAGCCCTTCGCGTTCGGCGGTGGCGCCGGTGAGGCTTGCCACCACCTCGCGAAACGCGTCGCCCCGCGCCTCGTAATCGCGGAACTGATCGAAGCTGGCACAGGCGGGGCTCAACAGCACAACATCGCCGGGTTTGGCAGCGGCGATGGCGGACTGCACGGCGGTGCACATCATCTCGCAGCGTTCGACCTTCACCCGCCCTTCGAGCAGTTCGGCAAAGCGCGGACCCGCTTCGCCGATAGTGTAGGCTGCAGCGATATTGCCCAGATACCGATCGCATTCGCCAAGCCCGTCTTCCTTGGGGAGCCCGCCGACGATCCAGTGGATGCGGGGATCGCGTGCCGGCGGATAGGCGGCGAGAGCCGGAGCCGTGGCAGCTGTATTGGTCGCCTTGCTGTCGTTGATGAAAATAACATCGCCCGCCACGCCGAGAAATTCCATCCGGTGGGCGAGACCGGTAAAGGTCGCGAGGCCGCCGGCGATCACCTCGTTGGACAATCCGATCTCCGCGCAAAGCCACGCAGCGATCGCCGCATTCTGCAGATTGTGAGGCCCCTGCAGCGAGCGCCAGCCAGGCTGGAGCGGCGCGACGAGTTGCGGATCGCAGCACACGGCGCGCCCATCCCGCCGCCGCGCGGCCTCGGCATCGCGGATCGCACGCGTCGGTGCATCGTCGCAGCCGAACACGGCGAATTGTTCAGGCGATTGCATGGTGAACAGTCGCGACTTCGAATGCGCATAAGCCTCGAACCCATCATAGCGATCGAGGTGATCTGGCGTGATATTGGTCAGCGCCGCCGCATCACAGGCGAGCGAGCAGGTGAGATCGAGCTGATAGCTCGACAGTTCCAGTATATAAACTCCGCCCTGGGGCAACGGCTCCTGCCCCAGGATCGGTAAGCCGATATTGCCGCCCATCAGTGCCGGAATGCCGGCCTGGCTCAGCAAGTAATGGACCAGTGCGGTGGTGGTCGACTTGCCATTGGTGCCGGTGATCCCGATCACCCGGTGCGGCGGCAGGTCGGGCCGGGCGAGCGCGAAAATCTCGATGTCGCCGACAACCGGCACGCCCGCCGCGCGCGCCTTTTCCGCAATCGGGTGGGTATTGAGCGGCACGCCGGGGGAAACAACCACGCCGTCGAAGCCTGCCAGGTCGATCTCCATCGGATCCACGAGCCTCGCCCGGCCTTCCAGCCTGGCGCGCGGCTCTTCCTGACGATCCCAGGCGACGATCTCGGCCCCGCTTGCCAGCAGGCTCTCCGCCGCGGCCAGCCCCGAACGGGCCAGGCCCAGCACGGCAAAGCGCTTTCCGGCAAGGGCGGGCGCTGCGATCATCGCACTTTCAACGTTGCCAGGCCCAGCACGGCGAGCACGATGGCGATGATCCAGAACCGGATCACGACCTTGCTCTCGCTCCAGCCGAGCTGCTCGAAATGGTGGTGGATCGGGGCCATGCGAAAGATGCGCCGCCCGGTGCGCTTGAACCAGAATACCTGAATGATGACACTGGCAGTCTCGATCACGAACAGCCCGCCGACGATGAGCAGCACGATCTCGTGATGGCTGGCGACAGCAATCGCCCCAAGCGCCCCGCCCAATGCGAGGCTGCCCGTATCGCCCATGAATACCGCCGCCGGCGGCGCGTTGAACCACAAGAAGGCAAGGCCCGCACCCATGATTCCGCCACAGAACAGCGCGAGCTCACCTGCGCCCGGCACATGCGGAATCCCCAGATAGGTCGCATAGTCGACGCGGCCGGCGAGATAGCAGATCAGCATGAAGGCGCCCGCCGCAATCACCACCGGCATGGTTGCAAGGCCATCGAGCCCGTCCGTCAAATTCACCGCATTGCCGAAGCCGACAATGAAAGTCGCTGCAAAGACGTAGTAGAACGGGCCCAGAGGGATCACCCTGCCGGAAAAGAACGGCACATAGAGATTGGTGCTGATCTCCCCGACGATCAGCCAGGCGGCGATGCCCGCCACGATGAATTCTGCAAGCAGCCGTACCTTGCCTGAAAGGCCTGCATGATGGCGCTTGGTCACCTTGTCGTAGTCGTCGAGGAAGCCGATCATGCCGAAACCGACCGCGACCGCAAGGCAGGCCCAGACGAACGGGCTGGCGAGATCCATCCACAGCAGCATCGCGAGCACCAGCGAAACGAGGATCATCAGCCCGCCCATGGTCGGCGTGCCGACTTTGGCCTGGTGGCTCTTCGGCCCATCGTCGCGGATAGGCTGCCCCTTTCCTTGGCGTACGCGCAGCAAGTTGATGAAACGCGGCCCGATGACGAGACCGATCGCCAGCGCGGTCATAAAGACCGCACCGGCGCGGAACGTCTGATAGCGAACGAGGTTGAAGGGCCCCTCGAATTCCAGCCATTGCGCAAGCAGATAGAGCATTCAGCCTTCCCTGGCCGTGAAATGTTCGACGAGCTTTGCAAGCCCCATCGAATTCGAACCTTTCACCAATACAGCATCGCCGCCCAAAAGCCCGAATTCCTCGAGCGCCGCGATTGCACCGGCAGAATCCCCGCAATGGGCGAATTGCGGCCCGCCGCCAAGCGTTCCGCCAGCGTGGCTCGACAATTCATGTGCGAGCGCGGTCATTTCCTCGCCCACCAGGATCGCATGGTCGATGCGGGCAGCGCGGATCGGCTCGGCCAATTGCGCGTG
>DASWIR010000194.1:0-7740 GCA_036397575.1 Alteraurantiacibacter sp.
GCGCAGCGCCATCATGGTGCTCATCGCCGCGCGGCCATTGAGTAACACGCTCATATTCTGGCGGCTCACGCCGACATGCTTCGCCATCTCCTTCACCGAGATGTTGTAAGGATCGAGGAAGGTGCGCTGCATCCACGGCCCGGATGCGAGATGATCGAGGGATGCATTTCCAGCGCCATGCCGGAACGATATCTTATTCGTCACCCCCGCGAAAGCGGGGCCCAGCTTGTTCGAACCGATGTGGAGCAGATTGGATTCCGGCCTTCGCCGGAATGACGAAGGAATTGAAACGTCAAGGCGTTGATCCCATCATTCGCAAATGACCGCCACCCACCTCATCATCCACGGTCGCGTGCAGGGCGTGTTCTACCGCGACTGGACGGCCGAGACCGCGCGCTCGCTCGGCGTGGCTGGTTGGGTCAGGAACCTGCCCGACGGCACGGTGGAGGCACATCTCGAAGGCGATGCGTCGGCAATCGCGGAAATGATCGCGGCGATGCATGACGGCCCTCCCCGCGCAGCGCCCACGCGGATCGAGCAGCGCGAAGTCAAACCGCAGGGCTTCGACGGGTTCGATCGCCGCTAACCTGCCGCCCTGGCGGGCCCGCCATCGCGCTTAAGGCGTGTACTCCGCGACCGAGTCCCGCTCCACGATCTCGAACGGAACCTGCTTGTGCTCATTGCCTCGCGAGGAACTGCGAATGCGGTCGGCCAACAGCTGGCAGGCCACTTCGCCCATCTCCTCGAGCGGCTGGCGCACCGAGGTCAGGCGCGGCCGGACGGTTCGGGCGACGGCGTTGTCATCGAAGCCCGCCAGCGAGATGTCCCCCGGGATGGCGATACCGGCCGCGTTGGCGGCGTCGATTATGCCGGCAGCCATTTCATCGTTGCTGGCAAAGATCGCCGTGGGTTTGGCGGCAAACAAGATAGCAGCCTGCTCGCGCCCGGACTCGCGCGAAAAGTCTCCCTGCGCAATCAGCGCGGGGTCGATGCGCAGGCCTTTCCCTCCCAGGGCATTTGCATAACCATTGTAGCGGCGCATGCTGACCAAATGCTCCTTGGGGCCGCGCATGAAGCCGATCCGCCGATGACCTTTCTGGAGCAGAAGATCGGTTATCGCCCGGGCGGCATCATACTCGTCCATGACCACGGTGCATCCGCGATCCGTGTCGAGCATGGGAGCAATCCGCACGCATGGCAGCCTGCGCTCCTCGATCAAACCCAGCACATGGCGATCGTCCGACAGAGGCGGCGTGAGGACGATCCCTGCCAAGCCATCCGCCTGGATAACCTCGCTTATCGGCCTGCGGCTTTGAAACAGGTTCTCGGCCTGAACGGGTGACCCGGAGGATCGGCCGAAACGGTTCGCTCCCTCCTGAATCCGGGAGACGTATTCATTGCCGTTATTATCGAACAGCAGAAGGATCGATGTGCGAGAGGTCATGGCCTGGATCCGTAACTATACGCGGAAGGCAACTTCTAATCGATTAACCTGAAAAATTTCTCAAGACCAGCACACGAACCGCCCCATCGCCATTAATCCAACACATTCTAAACCTGAACGGCAGGCCGACAGGCCGGTTCACCATTGCGTCAGGCCGACTCGGTTAACAATCGTCGCAGATTGTAACGCCGCCCCCACTCAGCGGCACTGTTGAGATCGGGAGACGCCGGAATGAACCTCAAGCAACTGATGAAGGGAAGCGGGCTTGCTGCACTGGCCGCCGCGCTTGCCATGACCGCCCTGCCCACCCAGGCTTCGGCCCAAGGCCGCCCTTCCTGGAACGATGGCAACAACAACCGCACCGCCGCGCGAGTGGAACGCCGCACAGAGCGCCAGGCTGCTCGCGCCGAGCGGCAGGCCAATCGCCAGACCGAGCGGGCGCAACGGGTCGAACAGCGCTCCGAAGCCCGCCCCGCACCCGTCCGCCGCGCCGAGCCGCGCCGGATAGAGCAGGTTCGCACTCCGCCCTCTCGCGCCCAGCAACGGCGCCCGCAGCCAAGCGTGGCGCAGCGCCAGGCGCCTCAGGCTGCGCCGCGCAATCGCGGCGAGCAGTTCCGCGAGGCGGCGCGCAACCGCACCTATGCGAACAATGACCGCAACCGTTCCTATGACGGGCGCCGCGATCGGGGTGACCGCCGCGATAACGACCGCAACTGGAATGGGCGCCGCGACAACGACCGCGACTGGCGAAGCCGCGACCGCCGCGACTATCGCGACGGGCGGCGTGACGGTTACCGCGACGGACGCAGCGACCATCGCCGGTGGGACCGGCGCTGGCGTAACAGCGACCGCTACAACTGGCACAACTACCGGCGTCACAACCGGAACACCTTCAATCTGGGCATTTACTACTCGCCCTACCGTCACTGGAGCTACCGGCGCCTGAGCATCGGGTTCTTCCTGGACTCGCTGTTCTATTCGAACCGCTACTGGATCGACGACCCGTATCGCTATCGCCTGCCGCAGGTCTACGGCCCCTATCGCTGGGTCCGTTATTACGACGACGTGCTGCTGGTGGACATCTACTCCGGCGAAGTGGTGGACGTGATCTACGACTTCTTCTGGTGAGCCACTGACTCAGCCTCTCCTGTTCTTGCCGTCGTGAGTGGCGCGGCAAGGCGGAGCCCCCGGCTTACCCGGCCGGGGGCTTTTCGCGTCGATCAGGCCTTCGGCGTGCCGAAGGGCAGCATCCGCCAGAGGTTTCCGTCCTTGTCGATCAATGTATGCTTCAGTGTTCCCAGCACATGAATCACGACCAGCGCCAGCAACACCGTGCCGGCGATCGCGTGAGCACCGAAGATCGCCTCGCCCCGCTCCTGCGACTCCGAAACCGGAAGGGCGGGAAGCTCGAAGATACCCCATATATCGACGCCGAAGCCGAACGACGACATCGCTACCCATCCGGCCAGCGGCATAACGATAAGCAGCACGTAGAACAGCGTGTGGACCGTCTTCGCCAGCCCACGCTCCCAGCCGCCGATATGTCCGGCCAAGGGCGGCGGCGGATACATGATCCGCCAGGCGAGGCGCAGCAGGATCAGCACCAGGATCGTCACGCCGATGGACATATGCGTGCCCATGATCTCGCGTCCTTCGGCCTCGGGCGCATGCTCCGCGGCTTCGGCGATGCGCCAGTTTGCGACCACACCGATGGCGATCAGCCAATGGAGTATCATGGCCACTGCGGAATAGCGTTTGCCCGGCATAAGGTTCTCCTCTGTCAGGCACACATCCTAGACCCGGGAAAGTTGCGCGCAAGTGTGCGCACTTGCCCTTGCCCGACACATCATTATTGGCTCGTTCGGCCATGAACGATCAGACCCGGCTCAAGGACAACAGCCCCTACGACACGAAGCTGCTGGTAAAGCAGGCCGCCGAAGTGCGGGCGCGGCTCGCGGCGGATCCGACAGTATATGATTTCAAGAACCCCAATGCCGAGCTGTTCGCCGTAGGCGACTTCATGAGCGCGGACGAATGTGCGCGGATGATCGCGCTGGTCGACCGGGTGGCGAAGCCCTCCGCCACTTTCGACACTCCATATTCGGCGAATTACCGCACCTCCTATTCGGGTGACGTCAATTCGAACGATCCCTTCGTGCGCAAAATCTCGCGCCGGATCGACGATTTGCTCGGCATACCATCGGAATTCGGCGAGGCGATCCAGGGCCAGCGCTACCTGCCCGGGCAGGAGTTCCAGGCGCATTGCGACTTCTTCTACACCGACGCCCCCTACTGGAAGCACGAGAAGAACCGCGGCGGGCAACGCAGCTGGACGGCAATGGTGTTCCTCAACGAGGTGGAGAAAGGCGGACACACCCACTTCCCGCATCTGTGCATGTCGATGGAACCGAAGACGGGCGCGCTGCTCGGCTGGAACAACATGAACCGCGAAGGCCAGCCCAATACCTGGACCACCCATGCAGCGACCCCGGTCGAGGCCGGGATCAAATATGTCATTACCAGATGGTATCGAGCCAAGAAGTGGTGCTGAGACCATGGCAGTGACCGTCCCGATGCTCGCGCTCGAGCCAAACCATCCGGACCGCGAGCGGCTGCGCCAACTGGGCGAAAAGGTTCGGCGGCGGATGGCCGCAAACAAGACGGCAGTGTCCCTCCCGTCGGAGAGGGCCGAGCTGTGGGCAATAGCCGGCATTTTCAACCCTGCAGAATGCGCCGGGCTGGCGTCGATGATTGACGTCGTGGCACAGCCGAGCAGGATGTACTCCGATGAGTCGGGGCCCGGCTTCCGCACTTCCCATTCGGGGGTTCTCGATCCCCGCGACCGCTTGGTCCGCCAGCTCCAACGCCGGATCGACACCCTGCTCGGATTCGACCGGTCGCATGCCGAAATGCTCCAGGGCCAGCGCTATACGCAGGGCCAGGAGTTCAAGCCCCACACCGACTGGTTCCCGCAGAACTCGCCTGGCTGGGCCGCCGAATGCGACAATGGCGGGCAGCGCGCCTTCACGGCGATGGTCTATCTCAACGATGTGACCGACGGCGGAGAAACCGATTTTCCCCGGCTCGACCTGGCCGTGACCCCGCGGCAGGGTGTCCTGCTGGTCTGGAACAACGCCGATCGGGACGGCGTGCCCAACCCTTTCACCATCCATGCCGGCAACCCGGTCGGCAGCGGGACCAAATATGTCGTAACCCGCTGGTACCGCTGCCGGCCGACCTTGCAGGCGGGCTAGCGTCGTTCCGGTTTAGGTTGAACCAAACCCGTTCGTGCTGAGGAGAGGCCGAAGCCGCAGGCTGAGGCCTCGTCTCGAAGCACCGCGGCCCCTTCGAGACACTTGTTCAGCCTGCGGCTTCACAAGCTCCTCAGGGCGAACGGCTCTATGTACCCCGGAAAAACTCTAGCGCGTCGGCGGACCAGCGTCAGCGGGGCGCGCCAGGCCGCCAGTGCCGGCGGAATCGGGGTGCCCGTTGTCTTGCTGCCCAAGATGGCGTGCGATCCGGTCCAGCTTGCGGCTCAGCCGGAGGATTTCCAGCTGGGTGCGCAGATTGACTTCGTAATCGTGCCGCGCGGCAATACGGTCCTTCGCGCCCTGCCGGTTCTGGCTCATCAGGATGATCGGCGCCTGGATGGCGGCCAGCATGGAAAGCACCAGATTGAGCAGGATGTAGGGGAACTCATCGAACGGCCCAAGCCCCAGCCACCGCAACAGGCCACTATTGAGCGCCATCCAGCCGAACAGCACCACGCCGAACGCAATGATGAAGTACCAGCTGCCGCCAACGGCAGCCACCCGGTCGGCCAGGCGTTCGCCTAAGCTCGCGTGAATCTGCGCCGCTTCGTGCGCATCTACACCGATAAATGTGCCAGTCGCGACCCTTTCAATGACGCGCTGTTCCTCCGGATCGAGATCCTCGAGGTCCCGTCCCAGCAGGTCTCGCGCGAGGCGGTGGGGGTCGGCACGCTGGTTCACGCGGTGCCGGTCATTTCGCCAGCGCCTCGGCAATGAGCTTGCGGCTGTTCTCGATCCCGTAAAGCGCGATGAAGCTGCCCATGCGCGGGCCCTGATGGGAACCGAGCAGTGTTTCGTAAAGCGCGCGGAACCAGTCGCGCAGACTTTCGAAACCGTAGGTCTCGTCCTTGCCGATCTCGTAGACCTGCGTCTGAATGTCCTCGGCAGGCGTATTCTCCGCCAGTCCCGCCAGCATTTCGTCAAGCGCCTTCAGCGCCGCCGCCTCGTTCGGCGCAGGCGCGCGCTTTTCCAGCGTGGGGGCGATGAGATCCCGGTTGTAGGCTATCGCCCGGTCGACCAGCGCGTCGAGCTCCGGGTGATGCGCGGGATCGGCATCGTGAATGTAATTGCCGAGATAGGACCAGACCTGCGCGTGGCTGGCCTGCGCTCCGAGCACGCCGACGAGGTTCAGCAACAGAGCATAGCTGACCGCCAGCGTGTCTCCGGAGCCCGGAGGCAAGTGAGCCCCTGCGGAGGCAGGGGCCTCGTTCGGTTGCGCGCCTACGCCCGAGGTCCCAGCCTGCGCTGGGACGCGCGATATGTTGGCTCCCAGCAAGTGCCAGACGGGATTGCCCAGTTGCTGCTCCAGCGGCTGCTCGGGGATCTTGGCGCGGAACTGCCAGTATTCGTCGACTGTCTTGGGGATCACCCCGGCATGCAGGTTCTTAGCGCTCTTGGGCTCGCGATAAAGATAGAGGCCAAGGCTCTCCTCATCGCCGTAGCGCAGCCATTCATCGATGGTCAGGCCATTGCCCTTGGACTTGGAGATCTTCTCGCCATTCTCGTCGAGGAACAGCTCGTAAATCATCCCTTCCGGCTTGCGGCCGCCCAGGACCTTGGCGATCCGGCCCGACTGGGTGACGCTGTCTGTCAGATCCTTGCCGCACATCTCGTAATCGACGCCCAGCGCGACCCACCGCATTGCCCAGTCGACTTTCCATTGCAGCTTGGCGTTCCCGCCGAAGACACAATGCTCGATCGTCTCACCTTCATCCTCGAAGCGGACGAGGCCCTTTTGGGCATCGACCACTTCGATCGGAACCTGCAGCACCATGCCGCTCTTCGGGCTGACCGGCAGGACCGGAGAGTAGGTCTGCCGCCGCTCCTCGCGCAGGGTCGGCAGCATGACACCCATGATCGCATCGAAATGGGCGAGAACGTTGGCAAGCTGGGTATCGAAACCACCGGAATTATATTGGTCCGAAGCAGCGACGAATTCGTAGTCGAAGCCGAAGCGGTCCAGAAATTCGCAAAACGACATATTGTTGTGATGGGCGAAACTCGAATTGGAACCAAAGGGGTCGGGAATCCGGCTGAGCGGAAAATGCAGATGCCTGGCCAGCATCTCCTGGTTGGGCAGGTTGTCCGGAACCTTGCGCAGCCCGTCCATGTCGTCGCTGAAGGCTACCAACCTCGTCGGATGGCCGTCGGTTACTACCTCGTATGCGCGTCGGACCAGCGTAGTACGAAGTACCTCCTGGAATGTGCCGATATGAGGCAGGCCTGAGGGACCGTAACCGGTCTCGAACAACACCGGTAAGAGTGCGCCATTCGCGTCGCGCTTGCCCTCGGGAAAACGCTTCACGAGCTTCATCGCTTCCTGGAACGGCCAGGCCTTGGACACGCGGGCGGCTTCGATCAGCTCATCGTCAAACATCGTGGCGGGCCTTTGCGGAAGGCGGCCGCGCACGCAAGCCGCATCGGTGCCAAGCAGCGAATTCGCGGCTTGCGCTTGCCTCCGGGTGTGGCAGGTTGGCTGCAAGAAGATAAACGGGGAGAGAGCGAGGATGGCGCCGCAGGCCTATCCGGACGTGCCATTGTTCCGGTACCCTTACACGCAATTGAGCGAGGCGCAGATCGCCGCCAAGCTGGCGCCGGCGGCGCTGGGCGGGCCGGGCAGCAAGGGCGGGCTCGAGACCGACCTTGCCGGCACCACCCTGCGGATCGTCACCGACGGCGCCGGCACGCTCACCTGGCAGTTCGGCCAGGGCAACCGGGTCACGTTCGATAACGCGACGGCCGGCTACGGCGCGCTGACCCTCGACCACGTCACGCTGATCGCGCATCTCGTGCCGAATACGACCAAGGGCTTCGCGATCGCCTGGGACCGCCACAACAATCTCGCCACGGTGTTCGAGCTGTGGTGGGGCGGCGGCCCCGCCCCGCACATTCGCGAGATCAACCGCGCGGTCTGGCACGGCTATGTCCAGACAGGCGATGGCGCGGCGCCGACCGAGCGGCATGGGCCCACGCTGCGGCTGGAAG
>DASWIR010000195.1:0-1914 GCA_036397575.1 Alteraurantiacibacter sp.
GATCCCGTGCGAATCTTCGGCTGAACAAGCGGGAGCGAGAGGCAGATGTCACAAATGCTTGCCGACCGCGTGGTGGTGATAACCGGGGGCGCGAGCGGTATCGGCCGCGGAATAGCGCTCGCGGCCCAGCGCCATGGCGCGCGCGCTGTCGTTATCGGAGACCTCCAGCAAGAGCCACGAGAGGGCGGAAAGGCGACGCACGAGCTGTTGCTGGAAGCTGGGATCGAGGCCGAGTTCGTGCGGGCCGACGTCACCTCGAAACAGCACATGGAAACGCTGCTGTCCGCTGCCGAGAAGTGGGGCGGGGTCGACCTCATGGTCTGCAATGCGGGCATTGCGCTGCCGGACGACGGCCCTGACATCTCGGCGGAGCGATACAGGTGGCTGGTGAACGTCAATCAGGAGGGGGCGCTCTATTCCGCCCAGGCGGCGATCGCTCAGATGAAGCGTCTGGGAAAGCAGGGTAGCGTCGTCTTCATATCGAGCATGGGCGGGCTTCGCGGAGCGGGCTTCACGGCCGGGTACTGCTCCACGAAGGGGGCGATCAACCTGCTGACCGCGGCGCTCGCGGACGCCCACGGCCCGGACAACATTCGCGTCAACGCGGTTTGTCCCGGCCTGATCGAGACCGAACTGGTCAACTCGTCGCCAGCAGTTGCCGCAGCATTCGAACCGCTGCGGCAGAGGATGCCGCTACGCCGGCTCGGCCAACCCTGTGAGGTGGGCGATGTGGTGGCCTGGCTGGGCTCGCCCTATTCGTCGTTTGTAACGGGTGTGACACTGCCCGTGGATGGCGGTCAGACGGCGATAATCTAGCGGTTCGTCACCGAAACGCGGGATCATTGCCGCTGGTTCACCATCCTTCAGCTCTTGGATCAGCCGGCGCGTTTCCCGGTGACCGCCATGGCCCCCATGATCCCGGCTTTGACCGAGCCGGACAGATCGTCACCCTCGACGGTAACGTCGCCTTCCAATGTCATCGCAATGGGAACGGTCATGTCCATCTTCCAGGTGAGGCGGTTGCCCTCGATCTTGCCGTCCTGGACCTCGAGAGGGCCGGCAGGCCCGGTCATCGTTCCGGTAAAGCTCGCGCCGTCTTCGCTCGGAATGACGGTGAAGGTGCCATTTTGGTCGCCCATCGGGCTTGCCGTCACACACTCGAAAGTTCCGCCCACAGACATGCTCTTCTCCCTCATCCTTTGTGCCGCATCTTACGCCCAAGCCTAGCATCGGGCGGATGGGCAATCAATAATATGTAATCAAATTACTGGGCGCGGCTTGCGCGGTGGGCGCACCACCGAAAGTATCGCCGCACCGAACAGATTGACGGTCGCGGCAATCAAGAATGCCGCCGAATAATTTCCCTGGCTGTCGAAGAGCCACCCGCCCACGATCGGCGTCATCGCCCCGACAAGTGTCTGCGCGAACAATGCGACGCCGATGAGAGTGCCGAACACCTTCATTCCAAAATAGTTCATCAGCATGGCCGTCTGCAGGACGAGCGCGGCGCCGAAGCCAACACCGAACGGCGCTGCATAAAGGGCTATCCCAATCGTGCTCGTGGCAAAGGGCGCTGCAAACAGCCCGCAAGCGATCAACAGGCACGACAATGCCCAAAGGAGCCTGGGTTCGATGCGATCGCCCAATGATCCCAGGACCAGCTTTCCCACGAGCGTGCCGCCGGAAATGATCGAGACCGCCATGGCGGCCTCCGCCGGCGCCTGGCCAAGGTGGCGCAGATTGGGAACGCCGTGAGAAAGCACCAGCGTTAACCCCATCAGATTCGTCATGATCGCAGCAACTATGGCCCAGAACGCAAATGTTCCGCGCGCTTCGGCGAAAGAGAAATCCTCTTGGGTAATATGGACCTTGGGGCTGGGCCGCTGCGTTCTCTTCGCATCGTGGCCATCGCCG
>DASWIR010000196.1:0-1511 GCA_036397575.1 Alteraurantiacibacter sp.
TGACCGGCCGCTCGAATGTCGGAGTCAATGCGCTGACGCCGCGGATGATGACGATCGGGCTGGTGCTGACCTTCGCCACCAGCTGGATCGCCTACAGCCAGGTGGTGTGGAACCTCGCACTCGGCGCACCGAACGAGATCGCCTCGATCCTCACGGGCATACGCGGCTCGGCGACGATGGTGTTCGCGCAGAAGGTCGACATATTGCTGGCGGCGATCGGTGAAGCTTCCGGCATGGGGCCGAAATCCGAAACGCCCGGCTCGATCGTTTCGCCCGAAGGTATGCTGTGGATGGGCGCGACCATGCTGCTGCTCGGCACGGCCGGCGTGCTGGTGACCACGCGCATCGCCATGGCGGTGCTGATCGCAATCGGCCCGATCTTCGTAGTGCTGGCGCTGTTCCCCGGCACGCGCGGATTGTTCACCGGCTGGCTCAAGGGGCTGGTACTGCTGGCCATCGCGCCGGTCTTTGCCGTGCTCGGCGGATCGCTGATGCTCGAACTGGCGGTGCCGGTGGTTCGCCAGCTCGCCCCTGTGCCCGGCGCGATCGATCCACGCGCGGCGATGGCATTCTTCCTTATCGGCGCAGTCCATGTCGCGCTGATGGCGATGGTGATGAAAGTCTCCGCGACGATGGTCGGCGGCTGGAGCGTCTTCGGCCTCGCGGCATCCGCCGAGGAACGCAAATCGGGAGGAGCATCTTCCCGAATTGCCGCCGCGGCCGCACCCGCCGCCAGCCAGGCGCAGCCGCAATCCGCCGGCTCCTCGCGGCATATCAACCTCTCGGGTGTGAGCACGGCCTATGCCGCCAATGACGCCGGCGCCGCTTCGCATTCGCGGGAAACGATGATCCGCACGGTGGGTGAGCGCGCCGCCGCTTCGGGCAGCGCCGCCTCCGCCCTGTCCCGCGCGCGCGGCATCGGCAGCCGCTTCCGCGCAGCCCCCGCCCGTTTCACGGAGAAGATCAAATGAGTTTCGCCCGCGCATATATCCGCGCAGTCCTTCCGGCCATCGCGCTGCTGGCCGCACCTCCCGCGCTCCATGCCGAAACGGAGACAGCGGTCGTGTCCCAGCCTGCAGTCGAGGAAGAGGCGGCTCCCGCCGATCCTCGCCTCGTCCATCGTCAATACGATCCGGCCGAAGTGGTCCGTATCGAGGGAAAGCCCAATGTGCAGGCGACGATCAAGTTCGGCGAGAACGAGATGATCGAGAATGTCGCGATCGGCGATTCCAACAGCTGGCAAGTCACGCCCAACAAGCGTGCAAACCTGCTGTTCGTGAAGCCCCTCACCGCCAAGGCTGCGACCAACATGACGGTGGTTACCGACCGGCGTACTTACCTGTTCGATCTCGTCACAACTTCGAAGGCCAACCCGCTCTACGTGCTGAGTTTCATCTATCCGGACGAGCCGGACGAGGAAGAGACGCTGGCCGATGGCGCGAGTGAGATCGAAATGCAGGCGGCGACCGATCCCTATGCGGTGGCCGACCCGGCGCAACTCAACTTCGCCT
>DASWIR010000197.1:0-3623 GCA_036397575.1 Alteraurantiacibacter sp.
GTGGGCGTCATATTGGGGATCGCCCCCTGGAACGCCCCGATCATCCTCGGCGTTCGGGCGATCGCCGTGCCGCTCGCCTGCGGCAATTCGGTGATCCTGAAGGCTTCGGAAAACTGCCCGCGCACCCACTCGCTAATTATCGAGGCCTTTGCCGAAGCGGGCTTTCCCGATGGCGTGGTCAATGTCGTCACCAATGCGCCGGAAGATGCCGCCGAAGTGGTCGGCGCACTGATCGACGCGCCCCAGGTCAGGCGGATCAACTTCACTGGCTCCACCGCCGTGGGCAAGATCATCGCCAAGCGGGCGGCAGAGCACCTGAAGCCGGTGCTGCTGGAGCTGGGCGGCAAGGCGCCGATGGTGGTGCTGGAGGATGCCGATCTCGACGAGGCTGTGAAGGCCGCGGGGTTCGGCGCGTTCATGAACCAGGGCCAGATCTGCATGTCGACCGAGCGGATCATCGTGGTCGAAAGCGTCGCCGACGAGTTCGCACGGAAGTTCAAGGAGAAGGTGTCCTCCATGGCCGTGGGCGACCCGCGTGAGGGGACTACGCCGCTCGGCGCCGTGGTCGACCGGCGCACGGTCGAATGCGTCACCAGCCTGATCGAGGACGCGCTTGCCAATGGCGGTGAGCAGCTCACCGGGGGCGAAACGACACAGAACGTGCTGATGCCCGCCCACGTGATCGATCGGGTCACGCCGGAGATGAGGCTGTTCCGCGAGGAGAGCTTCGGACCGGTGGTGGGCATGATCCGTGCGCGCGACGAAGCGCATGCGATCGAACTTGCCAACGATACCGAATATGGGCTTTCGGCGGCAGTCTTCACCCGGGACATCGCCAGAGGGTTGAACGTCGCCAGGCAAATCCAGTCGGGCATTTGCCACATCAACAGCTCGACCGTTGCGGACGAGGCGCAGATGCCCTTCGGCGGGGTGAAGGCGTCAGGCTATGGGCGTTTCGGCGGCAAGGCAGGGATCGACAGCTTCACAGAACTGCGCTGGGTCACCATCCAGGCCGGTCACGGTCATTATCCGATCTAGGCGGTAAACCCATCACCGCAGGTATCCGTGGCTTGAAAGGTATGGCCTGTCGCGGCATTCTCGCCGAATGACGGTTTTCTGGGGCCAGGCTATTGGAAAGAAAATGATCAGGCCTCTTCTATTGCTGACGGTTCCTGCCGCAGTTTTGCTGGCATCATGTGCTTCTCTTCCCCCGATGGAGATCGAAGACACGGGAAGTTTGCCGCCGCCGGCCGGCTTTCAGCTCCGCCATGACGAAACGGGTGCATCATCCGCATTTGCGGCAGCAATCGCCACCGAGCTTGAGGCTCGAGGCTTCACCGATACGGAGCGGCCGGATTATCTTGTTCAGATAGCCGGTTCGGATCTGCCCGGAAAAACCGGGCTTTTTGTGCCCGATGCGCCAACCGGCGAGGACGATCAGCAGCAGTGGCTGAGCAGCCCGACCCGTACATCCTCCATCAGAACGCGGCGACTTGTGATCAGCGTAACCGAAATCGCCAGCGGCCACGAAGTTTATCGCGTTCATGGCATCGCGCCCTACCGCTCGGGGCAAGCGGACAATATTGACCGCCTTGCGAGCGCCATTCTGGCGCAATTATCGCCGCAATAGAGACGTAGGGCCCGGCTCTAGGCGATCATGGACAGCACGAAGGTGAAGGTTGAGCCCTTGCCGGGCTCGCTGGCGCATTCGATCTTTCCCTTGTGGCGCGCCACCACAGTGTGGGCGAAGCTCAGGCCCAGGCCGACGCCTTCGGCCTTGCGGCCGATACCCATGGGGCCGCGATGGAAACGTTCGAAGATCATCCGGCGATGTTCCGGTTCAAGGCCAGGTCCCTCATCGGCGATGGCGCATGTTGCCAGCTTTTCTCCATCATCGGCTTTTCTGAGGGCCAGCGTGCAAGTGATCCGAGTTCCCGCATCGCTGTATTTTACCGCGTTGCCGATCACGTTCACCAGCGCGCGGGTCAGAAGCGAGCGTTCGCCGAGGACAATCAGCTGCTCGTCCCTGACCACAGTCTCTACCTTGATGTCGCTTGCAGTCAGCTGTGGCCAGAGTTGATCGACGGCATCCATCAGAATATCGGCCAGGTCGATTTCCTCCGTGGCGTAAGCGAGAACTTCGGCACGTGCGAGCTGTACGAAGCCATCGGCCAGGTCGAGCGTGCGCTGCGCGTAGTTGCGGATACGGCCGGCGATGCTCGCGTCGATCTGCTCAGGCCCGGCCAATCCGATCACCGCCAGGATCGACGCTTGCGGTGAACGCATGTCATGGGTCAGCAGCTGCAGGATATCTTCGCGTTGGCGCTGCGCAGCCTTGGCCTCACTGATATCGATGAAGCGGACAAGCCAGCCGACCCGTTTGCCGCTTGCCGATGTCTGGGGTGCAAACCGGATATTAAAAAAACGGCCGCCATCGGTCACCGCTTCCCTCTCCAGCCGATCGAAAGAATACTCGTTTTCCGTATCCTCGGCGGGAAGTTCGAGCAGTTCCCGGTCGGGGCCGAGGTGGAAATGTGAAAGCAAAGGCTCGATGTCCTGCTGGCCAGCTGCAGGCACCGCCAATGACGCGAATAGCTGATCGGCAGCTACATTCGAAAGTACCACCCGTCCCGCCATGTCGGTAACGAGAGTAGCGTCCGGAAGCTGATCGAACCGGTCGGAAACGAAATGGCGCAGCTCCCGCGCATCGGCGATGGCCTTGCTCAAGCGCTGGATCGTCGAGTCGATCCCGCTTGTTTTCGAGCCCGCCGGAGCGCGATGAGGCAGGAAGGCGGCTTCGTTCTGAAGCCGTTCGAGTTCCGCGCCCATGAATGCGTCTGCCGAAGCCAATTGCCGCCACGCCCAGAGCGGATAGCTGATGCACAGGCCGGCCAGGGCGGCACCGGGGGGCAGCCAGACGCGAAGCAGCATGAGCGCGGCCAGAGTGGCAAGCAGCACCAGCCCCACGCCGCCCGCAAGGCTCGGCAAGGCTGCGGAGCGGGGGAAGTGCCGAAACACGAGCAGCAGTGCCCACAGGGGAATAAGAGCAAAGGCCAGAAGGTTCAGTGTGCCGGATGTGCCGATCATGCGATCGGTGAGGAGTCCATCCAGCATATGCGCCTGAATTTCGATCCCGGGCATTATGCCCCCGGACGGAACCGGGTACCGGTCGCCGAGGCCATGCGCCGTGGCTCCCACAATGATCAGCCTGTCGCGCAGAAGTTCGAGAGGGACTTCGCCGGCCAGAACCGAGGCCGCCGAAATGGTCGGCCAGTGACCGGCCGACCCGGAGAATGGGATGAGCGCCGGTTCTTGCCCACTGGTTTGCCCATCGGGGCTCGACAATGTCTGGTTCGCCGACCGTCGAACCAGCTCCATCAGATGCGGCCAGTGCTGCTCTCCGGAGCCAAAGGTGAGCGGGGTACGGCGCACAACTCCGTCGGCATCGACGTTCAGATTGACATGCCCGACGCCGCTTGCCGCCGCGCGCACGGAAGGAATGGGTTCATGCGCATCGAAGGCGGCACCATCGCGGCCAGGGCTGACAATGGACAGCGGCACGAAGAAGGGCCTGCTTCCGGCGATGGCGGCGCCAAGCCGCTCGTCACCGGCATTCGGGCCCG
>DASWIR010000198.1:0-3442 GCA_036397575.1 Alteraurantiacibacter sp.
CGCCATGTCGAATTCACCCACCTCGGCGGCATGGGCATAGGCATTGAACCAGCCGAATCCGAGATTGGAGCAGGAGAACACCGCCATGCGCCATTTCTCGAGCGGGCCCTGCGGCAGTGTTCGCGTCCGCCCGGTTTCGGACATGGTCCCGTCGGGCGCGACGAAGCGGTAATAGTACCATTTGCCGGGTTCGAGCCCGGTGGCGACGGCCTTGGCGCACCAGTCATGCTCGGGCGAGGCGTCGACCTGGCCGCCGGACAGGACGCGAGCGAAATCGGCGTCGCGCGCAAGCTCGAACTGCAGGCTCGCGGGGGAACCTGTCCCCACATACCGAGTCCAGAGGAGCACCTGGTTCGGCCCCGGCTCACCACTGGCGACACCGTGGCTGAAACCCCTGGCGAAGACCTGCGCCGAAGCCGCCGAAGCCATTCCCGCAGCCGCCCCCAACGCGCCGAGGCGGAAGAGCTGGCGGCGGTCGATCCGGGGAAAGGCGCGAGCCGGAGGCGGTTCTGCAGTGAAGCTCATAAGCCGGCTCCTATCGCGGTTTCATGACCATATCGGGTCGGATGCGCCAGGGCGAGGGACATGCGCTTATGACAAGGGTGCTTGAAGCGATGTCAATGTTGCTTGACTATATCGACGAATCATGTCAGTCACCCTTGACATGAAAACAAGGGAGCTTGACCAATGACCACACTCTCAAAAGCGCTCTGCTGGGCATTCGCGATGCTTTTCGTCGCCGTCGGCCTGCGCCTCGGCCTCATGGACCGCAAGGCTGCCACGACCCTGCTAATTATCCTGCCGATCCTCGCAGTGCTCTCGCTGCGCGGGCGCAACTGCTGCGCTGGAGAAGCGGCATGAATGCCGCCGCCAGGCAAGGCCGACCAGGCTTGTGGATCGGGCTGTTTCTCGCTTCGGCCGGCGTGATTGCAGCGCTCAAGGTGACCGACGCGATCGACTCTATTACCGGCTTTATCCTTTTCGCAGCAGCGACCGGCCTGCTGATTCCGTTTTCGCGCAGCCTAGGCAAACGAGGCTCGGCCTGTGTCAGTCCGGCTGCCATCCGTTACACAAAGGGCATTGCGGTCACCTCGCTGCTCTATGTTCTGGGGCTCGGTCTCGCGATTACGCTCGACAGACGCATGGAGCTGTCGGGCGCCGTCGCCTTCCTCGTCGCCCTGATGCCGGTGATTCCGATCCTCGCAATGATCTGGGTGATGGGCCGCTACCTCGTCGAAGAGCAGGACGAATATCTGCGCTACAAGACGATGATCGCATCGCTTGCCGGGCTCGGTCTCGTCCTCGCGGTTGGTTCCTTCTGGGGCTTTCTCGAGACCTTCGGCCTCGTGCCGCATATGCCGGGCTGGTGGGCCGTGCCTGTCTGGGCGATCGGCATGGGGCTGGGCCAGGCATGGATGAGCCTGCGCGACAAGGCGGGGGACGGGGAATGAAGAACCGCCTCAAGGTGCTTCGTGCCGAGCGCGACTGGAGCCAGCAGGACCTCGCCGGGCAGCTTGGCGTCTCGCGCCAGAGTGTGAACGCCATCGAGACCGGCAAATACGATCCTTCGCTGCCGCTCGCCTTCCGCATTTCCGACGTGTTCGGCCTCTCCATCGAGGAGATATTCCTGCGCGAGTGATTCCGCGCCATTTGCCCTGCTGCTTGACATTGCGGCCCGGGCACGGAACCAATCTTCCGAACGGGTCTGAGGGGGCACGCAATGCATTATGACGACGACAGCGCCGAAACCGCATTCGGCTTCGATGGGACCTGGCAGGAATTCGCGCCGATCGCCTTCACCAATTTGCTGCTGACTATCGTCACGCTCGGCATCTACCGCTTCTGGGCGACCACGCGCGAGCGGCAGTATTTCTGGTCCCGGACCCGCTTCGTCGACGAAAGGCTCGAATGGGCTGGCACGGGGCTGGAGCTGTTTATCGGCTTCCTGCTGGTGCTGGTGGTGTTCGGCATTCCCTATATCATCGTAACCTTTGTGGCCCAGGCTCTGGTCATACAGGGCTATCAAGCGGCGGCGTACCTGCTGACCTTGGCCAGTCTCATAGCGATCTTCTATCTCTACGGTCTCGCCCGCTATCGGGCGCTGCGCTATCGCCTGTCGCGCACCCGCTGGCGCGGGATCAGGGGCGGGAGCGACGATCCCGGCTTCGGATATGGCCTCACCTATATGTGGAAGACGGTGGTGGGCTGGATTCCACTGGGACTGATGGTGCCGTGGTCGATGACTCAGCTGTGGAACGACCGCTGGAACAGGCTCAGTTTCGGGCCCTTCCCGTTCCGATCGCACGCTGAATCGACAGGCCTGATCGCGCGATTCCTGCTGTTCTATCTGGCGCCGATCATTCTGTTTGTCATGATAGGCCTGCTGGCGTTTTTCGGAGCCGCGATCGGGTTTGAACTGTCCGAAGAAACCGTGGAGGCGGGGGCGGCCGGCTTTGCCGTAGCGATCCTTCTCTCCGTGATCGTTTTCTATGTTGTGCTCGGGCTCATCGCCCTCGCTTTCTATGCAAAGTTCTTCCGCGAGGTGGTCGGCGCCACAAGCTGGAAGGACCTGGAATTCAGCTTCAATGCCCGCACGAAAGACTGGCTGATACTCTTCCTTGGTGACATCGCGCTGGTTCTCTGCACGCTCGGCATAGGGTTGATCTTTCTCTCCTACCGCCACTGGAAATTCTTCATCACCCACATGGAGGCGAGTGGTGAGATCTTGCTCGACGAGCTGACCCAGTCGCAGACGAAGATGGCGAGCCAGGGCGAAGGCCTGCTCGACGCCTTCGATATAGGAGCGATCTGACGCTTGACGCAGCCGGTCGAAATCCCCGCCAGCTGGTACGATGGCCATTCGGCGCTGAAGCACGAGGGGCTGCTGTGCTGGCACGGCGGGGAGAGGCTGGTGCTGCGCAATCCGCAGGCCGAGGGGATCGCTTTCGGCGCGGACGAGCTGATTTTCAGGGAGGAGCGGCCCGACAGCCTGGTCTATTCGATCGAGGGGACCCCGGAATTTCGCCTGATCCTGCCGCGCGGCATACCGCCGGAGCTGCACGCCTTGCTGCCGGCCCGTTCGCGCTACGGCAAGTGGGTCGACCGCATCGGTCTGCCCAAGGCAGCGGCGGCTTTTGCCATAGTCAGCGCGGTGGTGGTCGCGGTGGTGCTGACCGCACCCGGCTGGCTCGGCCCGATGATCCCGACGAGCTGGGAGCGGCGCATGGGCGAGGCGATGATCGGCGATTTCGGCAATCGCGTCTGCCATACCCAGGCAGGCGATGCCGCGCTTGCGAGGCTTGCGGACGAGCTCGATCCGGGCGGCGAGCCGATTCGCGTCGGCGTCGCTAATATCGAGATGGTCAATGCGGTCGCGCTACCGGGCGGGCAGGTGCTGCTGTTCGACGGGCTGGTGCAGGATGCGGAGAGCCCGGAAGAGCTT
>DASWIR010000199.1:0-3872 GCA_036397575.1 Alteraurantiacibacter sp.
TGACCGGCAGCGAGCTGAGGGAATTCCGCGGCCAGCTCGCCGAGTTGCTCGAGATCGAACCCGGTGAGGCGCTCGCGCGGATGGTCAGCCTTCGTGCGGCGGAAGAACCCCCGGCGCGCGAGATCGACCGGGTCAACCAGCCTGCCGAGATCGGCTGAAGCCTGCTGTGAGCCCCTGCCCAGGCAGGGGCCTCTGGCAGCAGGCCCGGCGATCGCCGTCTCCTCTCTCACCCGTTCGTCCTGAGGAGATGGTGAAGACGCAGTCTGAAGCATCGTCTCGAAGGGCCCATGCTTCGAGACGGACCTCGATCTTCGATCTCGGCCCTCCTCAGCACGAACGGTATGAGTGTGGAAAATGCGATTTCCGTCCATAACCGCCGCCGTTGCCCCGACGCCGCTTTTGCGGCAGGGAGCGCGCCGATGAGCGATACGCACGCCTTCGAAGGGAAATTCCCCGCCACGCGCCTGCGCCGCACGCGCGCCAGCGCATGGAGCCGCGCGCTCCACCGCGAGACCGTGCTCACTCCCGCCGACCTCATCTGGCCGCTGTTCGTCACCGAGGGCGAAGGGGCGGAGGAACCGGTGGCGAGCCTGCCGGGTGTGTCGCGCTGGTCGGTCGACCGGATCGCCGACCGGGTGAAGGAAGCGGCAGGCCTCGGCATTCCCTGCGTGGCGCTATTTCCCAATACGCCGGCCGACAGGCGCAGCGTTGATGGCGCCGAAGCGCTCAACCCGGACAATCTTATGTGCCGCGCGATCCGTGCGATCCGCGATGGCTGCGGCGACGGCGTGGGTATCCTCACCGATGTCGCGCTCGATCCCTATACAGCGCATGGCCAGGACGGGCTGCTCGATCCATATGGCTATGTCGCCAATGACGCGACGGTCGAAGTGCTGGTGAAGCAGGCGCTCAATCAGGCGGCGGCCGGGGCAGATATCATTGCCCCCTCGGACATGATGGACGGGCGCGTGGGTGCCATTCGTGCGGCACTGGAAAGTGAAGGCCGCGCGAATGTCCAGATCATGAGCTATGCCGCCAAATATGCCAGCGCCTTCTACGGTCCGTTCCGCGATGCGGTCGGTTCCGGCGGGCTGCTCAAGGGCGACAAGAGAAGCTACCAGATGGATCCTGCCAATGCGGCCGAGGCGCTGCGCGAAGTCGCGCTCGACATCGCCGAAGGCGCGGACAGCGTGATGGTGAAGCCGGGCCTGCCCTATCTCGATATCGTCGCGAAGGTGAAGGCGCGCTTCGACGTCCCGGTCTTCGCTTACCAGGTGAGCGGCGAGTACGCGATGATCGAAGCCGCCGCGGCTGCCGGCGCTGGAGACCGCGACGCGCTCGTGCTCGAGACGCTGATGGCGTTCAAACGCGCCGGCTGCGCTGGCGTGCTGACCTATCACGCTGCCCACGCCGCGCGGCTGCTCGGTGGCTGAAGCGGTTCTCACGACCGAACGGCTCGTGCTGCGTCCACCGGCACCGGACGATCTGCCGTGGATTCTCGAGCGCATGAACACTCCGGCGGTGATGCGTCATCTCGGCGGGGCCGTCCGCGATGCGGAAGAAGTCACCGATAGTTTCCACGCCGATGTCGCGGCATTTGCCAATGGAGGGCACCGGCGCTGGACTGTCTGGTTGCGCGCAGAAGACCGCAGGATCGGTCGCTGCGGACTGTTCCATGTCAGGACCGATGCGGCACCGGTCACTCTGCGAGGGCAAAACGAGATCGGCTGGACCTTGGCGGAGGAGTTCTGGGGTTACGGCTATGCCACCGAGGCGGCCCGGACAGTGCTCGCCTTCGCGTTCGAAGAGCTGCAATTCCCGGTGGTCTTTTCGCAGACGAGCGAATCCAACGCGCCATCTACGCGCATGATGGTGCGGCTGGGCTTCATGCGGCGGCCGGACCTGGGATACGTAGATCCCGATTATCCACCCGAAGACAATCCGACGACCGTATGGTCGCTCGCCGCCCGGGACTGGACGCGCCGTGGCTGATTTTCGCATCGAAACCGCTCGCCTCGTCCTGCGCGATTGGCGGGAGGAGGATTGGAAACCATTCTGGGAAGGCACCAATACGCCGGCCGTGATGCGCTGGCTGGGTGGTGTGTGCGGCGAGGCGAAACGCCGGGAGGCACGCGGGCGCCTCGAATCCTACCGCCGGGAACATGGACACACATTCTGGGTCGTGGAGCGCAAGAAGGATAGTGCGGTCCTCGGCTTCTGCGGGCTCAAGCGCTGCAACCAGCAGGGCGGACCTATCGGCGAAATGGAAGTCGGCTGGCGGTTGCGCGAAGACGCCTGGGGGCAGGGCTATGCGAAGGAGGCGGCAATCGCGTCGATCGATCTCGCTTTCGAGCGCTTCGGCGCAGCGCAAGTCATCGCGCTCACCGTCGCGCGCAATGCGCCGAGCTGGGGGCTTATGCAGCGGCTGGGTATGCGGCGGCGGGAGGATCTCGACTTCGCCGATGGCGGATTCGATCCTGATGCCGGCACGATCATCGTCTATTCGATCGATCGCGGCGCATGGCGGGAGCGTGCCGCGTGATCGAGACGCAGCGCCTCACCTTACGCAAATGGCGCGCGGACGAAGCGGCGCTGGTCCTCGAAATACTCAGGCAGCCCGGCGTAATGGAAGGTCTGGGCGATACGGATTTCGAAACGAGGGTCGAGCGTGTCATGCGTGACATTCCGCTCACCGATCCAGGAGGCTTCTGCTTCCTCGCGGTGGAACGCAAGGATACGCGGGAAGCGATCGGCTTCGCCGGGCTCAAGCGCGGCGATTACGGCCCAATCGTCGGCAAGCTGGAGATCGGCTGGACCATTGCCGACGCCCATGTCGGGCAAGGCTATGCGCGCGAAGCGGCCCAAGCGCTGCTCGAATGGGCGGCGCGCGATTTTCCCGGCGAAGACGTCTGGGCGATTACGGCCGAGGTCAATGCGCGCAGCCGCGGCCTGATGCAGCGGCTCGGGATGAAATACCTGCCCGCCTTCGATTTCCTCCATCCCAAAGTGCCCGATGGCAGTCCGCTCAAACTCTGTGTGACTTATTTGAAGGAGATGCCCGATGACGAGGCGCGATGACGTCACAATCCTGCCGCTGCACGGCAAGGCGCCGCGCATTCACGAAAGCGCCTTCGTGGCGCCGGGAAGCCGGATCATCGGTGACGTCGAGATCGGGCCCGAGGCGAGCATCTGGTACAATTGCGTGATCCGCGCCGATGTGAACCGCATCGCGATCGGTGCGCGCACCAACGTGCAGGATGGCACGGTGATCCACTGCGAAAGCCCGAGTCCGAAACATCCCGAAGGCTTTCCCACGCTGATCGGCGAGGACGTGCTGATCGGGCATATGGCGATGGTGCATGGCTGCGTGCTGGAGGACCGGGCATTCGTCGGCCTCGGCGCGATCGTGATGGACGGTTGCCGCATCGCCTCCGACGGAATGCTGGCGGCCGGCGCCATGCTCACTTCGGGCAAGGCCATCGGCCCGCGCGAACTCTGGGTCGGCCGCCCGGCCAAGCTGGTGCGCGAGCTGCCCGATCCGGCGATTGCCGAGATGCAGGCCGGCGTTGCCCACTATGTCGAGAATGCGCGGCACCATTCGGCGGCGCTGGATGGCTCAGGGGATGGCTCAGGGGATGGCTCAGGGGATGGCCCAAGGGATGGCAAAGCCGAAGCCTGACCTTCCCCCGGCGGAAGCGATCCGCGCGCTCGTCGATGGCGAGGGCCGGCTCGCGCTGCGCGTCACGCCCGGCGCGCGCAAGGAAGGCATCGAGATTGCGGGTGGCCGCCTGCTGGTGAAAATTCGCGCCAAGCCGCAGGATGGCGCGGCGAATGATGCCGCGCTCAAACTGCTGGCAAGTGCCCTTGGCATC
>DASWIR010000200.1:0-1756 GCA_036397575.1 Alteraurantiacibacter sp.
GAGCTACAGCCCGCCCTCGGTCAAGCAGCACCTGGCGGCAATCCGCATGCTCTTCGACTGGCTTGTGGTGCGCCAGGTCGTCGAGGTCACCCGGCCGCTGCGGTGCGCGGCCCCAAGCACGTCGTCAAGAAAGGCAAGACCCCGGTGCTCGATGCCGATGAGGCTCGCCAGCTCGGTTTTGCAAGCGAAAAGCGGATTTCCTCAGGCGCAGCCATACGCGGGCCGAATGGATCAATGTCATCCCGGCCGCCGACGGCGAATCTACACGAGAGACGGTTTTGGTCTAATACCAACCGCCGAAATTCCCGACTCGCGGCGGGTTTAGGGGTTCCCATTTGCGCTGACCTTCGATTCTGTGTTGCGCGGGGTCGCGTCGCGGGAGGGCATCATGGGTCGTGGGATCGAGGTGAGCCGGCTGGAGTTGTCTGCGGCGGAGCTTCGGCAACGAGCGGCGCGATGCGGCGATGGCCGGGTAGCCTGCCGCGTACTGGCAATCGCGGGTGTACTGGAGGGGGCCTCGCGGGCCGAGGCGGCGTCGGCCTGCGGCATGGACCGGCAGACGTTGCGCGACTGGGTGCATCGCTACAACGCCGAGGGGATTGCCGGGCTGAGCGATGCACCGCGCAGCGGCCGCCCACCGGCGCTGTCGCAGGGCCAGATGCAGGAGCTGAAAGACCTGGTTCTTGCCGGCCCTGACCGGGCCAAGGATGGGGTGGTGCGCTGGCGCTGTATCGATCTGCGCTCGGTGATCAAGGCGCGCTACGAGGTGGTGGTGCACGAGCGCACCGTGGGCAAGCTCAGGGCGAAGCCTTCTTCGCCCGCGCTGCGACGGATGGGACTGATACGGCTGCAGCCGCGGCCCTACCACCCGAAGAAGGATGGCGAGGCGCAGGAAGCTTTTAAAAAAACTTTGCCGCCCACGTAGCCGAGGTCCTGCCGCCGGAGGCGGCGGGCAAGACGATCGGGATCTGGTTCCAGAGCCTGCCCCGGCGAAGGCCGGGGACGAGGCGCGCGTCGGCCAGCAAGGCACGCTGACCTATCTGTGGGCACCGCGGGGCTCCCGTCCGGCGGCGGTTCGCGACAACCGTCATGCCTCCGCCTACATCTTCGGCGCGATCTGCCCGAGCCGTGCCGCGGGTGCCGCCATCATCATGCCCTGGGTCAGCAGCGAGGCGATGAGCATACCCCTGGCCGAGATCGGCAAGCAGGTCGGCGCCGACGCCCATGCCGTGCTGGTCTGTGACGGCGCCGGGTGGCACCAGACCGGCGAGCGCTTGACCGTGCCCGCCAACCTCAGCCTACTTCGGCTGCCACCATACGCACCTGAACTCAATCCCATCGAGAACGTCTGGGAATATCTGCGCGGCAATCAGCTCAGCATGCGGGTCTGGGATCGCTACGAGGACATCGTCGACGCATGCTGCGATGCTTGGAACGGGTTCGTTGGCGATGTCGCCCGCGTCGCTTCGATAACCACCCGGGATTGGGCATCAGTCAAAACTTAGGGCGGTTGGTATTAGACCCGTTATAAATTTGAGCGGAACCGTTCTGCCTTATCAGGCAATGGGGATTTGGATTTACCCGTGCCGCCAAAGCTTCGAGAGACTCCTCGCTGAGCATGCCCCCCCAGCGGGCCGATATTAAGCAATCTTCTTCTAAATATTGCTCCCAGGTCTTGAGTTCGCCGAATGCGACCCAGTGAAGCGCCTCACAAGCGCTAAGCCGGTCGTCATTCCGATCGAACAACTCGCCATCT
>DASWIR010000201.1:0-2447 GCA_036397575.1 Alteraurantiacibacter sp.
AAGCTCGCGCGCTTTGCCAGAAAGGGCAGATGCAGGTTTGGCCGAGAGCAGGCTCTATCGACCGGTGAAAAAGCGCCGCTGGGGTACGCTGGCGCTGGTAGTGCTGGCCCATGCCGCGGCCATATTCGGTCTCGGCTACGCTTTTGCGCCGGACCTCACGAGCCGGGCGATCAATGCGGCAACCTCGGTGCTCACGGTCAATATCACTTCGCCAGAGCCGGAAACGCCGCCTTCGCCGGAACCGGATGAAGGCGCCAGCGGCGAAGCGGGCGACAAGGCGACGCCGCGGCCAACTTCCGCCCCTGAAGCGAAAATCCCGGTGCGGCGCGATCGGCCCGCGCCCAGGGCCAGTTCGACTGGCAGGGAAAACCGGTCCGGCGCGAGCGCCGGAGAAGGTACAGGTGGAGCCGATGAAGGTGCGGGCACTGGTGCCGGCAATAGCGGCACGGGGCAGGGCGGCGGCATTGCCAGCAGCGCAGTGAAGATCGCCGGCGATATCAATTCCGCGGCCGACTATCCGATCCCGCCGGGCGGCCGGGAGGCGCGGATCGGCAAGGCCGTGACCATAGCGGTCACGGTCGGGACCGACGGACTGCCCAAGGCTTGCCGCATCCATCGCAGTTCGGGCCTTCCGGAAACCGACGCCCGCACATGCGATCTGGCTATGGCACGCTTCCGGTTCCGCCCCGCGATGAATGCCGCCGGAGATCCGGTGCAATCCGTCTATGGCTGGGAACAGCGCTTCTTCAATTAGACCGGGGCTGGCGGTTTGGACACCACGAGCTAGAAGGTGTGCGATGTCCATTATCGTACCCGTGATCCTGTGCGGCGGCAGCGGAACGAGGCTGTGGCCGAAAAGCCGCCCGGAGCGGCCCAAGCCCTTCATTCCCCTGGTGGGCGGGCAGAGCCTGTTTGCACAGACAGTGTCGCGGTTCCCGGCGGAAGAAGGCTTTGCCGCGCCGTTGCTAGTGACCGGCGCGCATTTGCGCGTGTTGGTGGAAGAGGCGTTGGAAGGAAGGCAGGCTGCATTGATAGTCGAGCCGGTCCAGCGCAATACCGCGCCTGCGATCGCGCTTGCGGCGCATCGTCTGCCCGAAGACGCGGTCATGCTGGTTTGTCCGAGCGACCACCATATTGGCGACACGGATGCGTTTCGCGCAGCAGCCAGGGCTGCGGCCGGGCTGGCTGGGCAAGGCCATCTCGTCGCGATCGGGATCACCCCGACCCATGCCGAAACGGGCTACGGCTATATTAGGCGCGGAGAACAGCTTGACGGCGGCTTCGCGGTCGAGCGTTTTGTCGAAAAGCCCGATCCTGCAACTGCCGAGGCCTATCTCGCCGAAGGCAGCTACGTGTGGAACGCCGGGATTTTCGCTTTTACCGCCGGAGGTTTCCTGTCGGAGTTGGCACGCCATCGGCCGGAAATGGCGGCAATGGTGGCAGAAGCAGTGGCCAAAGGCAGTGAAGCAGATGGAGCATTTGTGCCGAATGCCGAAAGCTTCACCCGTGTGCCCAAGGAATCCGTCGACTATGCAGTGATGGAGAACACCTCCAGTGCTGCGGTGGTGCCCGCCGAAATGGCTTGGTCCGACATCGGATCATGGCACGCCGTGCAGCAAGCACGCGAGGGCGATGCGGACGGCAATTGGCCGGGTGAGAGGGGTGAGCTTGTCGATTGCCGCAACGTCATGGTTGAAAGCGACGGGCCGCGCGTTTCTGTGATCGGGCTCGAAGGTGTGATCGTGGTAGTCGATGGCGGCGAGGTGCTGGTGACCAGCGCGGCGGGTGCGCAGAAGGTCGGCACGCTGAAGGGGGCGAAGGGCGAATGAGTGCGCGCCTGCTTCCGGTTTCGGTCGTCGAGAAGCCGTGGGGCCGCGAAGCGCTCCCGGTGCAATTCGGCGTGGCGCCGGGCTCGCCAATCGGCGAAGTCTGGTTCGAGCCGCCGCCGGAAATGCCCGGCCTGCTGATCAAATATCTCTTCACCAGCGAACGGTTATCCGTGCAGGTCCACCCCGACGACGAGCAGGCCGAGGCGGCGGGGCTTGGCCGCAAGGGCAAGGAGGAATGCTGGCTGGTGCTGGACGCGGAGCCAGGGGCGCAGATCGGTCTCGGTTTCCGGCGGGATTACGCGCTGGAGGACATCCGCCAAGGCGCACTCGACGGCGCGATCGTGAACATGCTGGCATGGCAAGATGTGACGCCTGGTGATTTCATTTATGTGCCTGCCGGCACGGTCCACGCGATCGGCGCGGGGCTGACGCTCGTCGAAATCCAGCAGACGAGCGACATCACCTATCGCCTCTACGATTATGGCCGCCCGCGCGAACTGCATCTCGATGTGGGGCTGGCAGTCACCACGCCTGGTTCGCACGACCCGGCGTTGCGGCGCGAGGCGACGCCGGGAAGACTGGTGGACGGGCCGTACTTCAGGCTCGACCTCATCGACG
>DASWIR010000202.1:0-3365 GCA_036397575.1 Alteraurantiacibacter sp.
TCACGGTTGGATCGTGCTCGACAAGCCGCGCGGTCTGGGTTCGACGCAGGCCGTTGCGGCGGTCAAGCGCAATTTGCGACAGGCAGGCTATCCCAAGGTCAAGATCGGCCATGGCGGCACGCTCGACCCGCTCGCAGAAGGTGTTCTGCCGATTGCGCTGGGCGAGGCGACCAAGCTTTGCGGGCGAATGCTCGACGCGAGCAAAACCTACGAATTCACCATTTCCTTCGGCGAACAGACCGACACGCTCGATGCCGAGGGCGAAGTCGCGGTGCGCAGCGACCATCGTCCGCCGCTCGCGGCTATCGCGGCTGTGCTGGAGCATTTCACCGGCGAGATCGAGCAGATCCCGCCCGCCTTTTCGGCCCTCAAGGTCGACGGGAAGCGGGCCTATGACCGGGCACGTGCGGGCGAGGATGTGGAACTGAAGGCAAGGAGGGTAACGGTTCATTCGCTCGAGATGGCGAGTGGTGGATCGCGCCAGCCAGTCGATTCAACGTTTTCGGTCATGTCCGGCCGTCCCGATCCTTTCGATCCGCAGGCGCCTCTGGAGTTGGCGGATACAGTCACCCTGGTGGCGAATGTCAGCAAGGGCACTTATATACGCAGCCTTGCGCGCGATATCGCCCATGCGCTCGGTACAGTAGGTCATGTCATCTACCTGCGCCGGACGCGGGCAGGTCCGTTCCGCGAGGAACAGGCGATTTCGCTGGACAAACTCGACGAAATCGGCAACGGCGCGCCCCTTAAAGACCTGATCCTGCCGTTGGAGGCGGGGCTGGACGGTATCCCGGCCCTTTCCCTCGAGTCCGCAGCGGCACAGGCGGTCCGTCAGGGCCGGGTCATAACAGGACTGCCCCAATCCGATGGGCTCTATTGCGCGATGTATGGGAAAGTGCCCGTGGCGTTGCTGGAGATCGCTTCGGGCACGACGAAAATCGTGAGGGGTTTCAATTTCCCGGATACCGCGGAGTGAAGTGAATGTCGGTTACCGCCGAAAAGAAGCAAGAGGTTATCAAGGACAACGCCCGTGACAAGAACGACACGGGCAGTCCCGAAGTGCAGGTCGCGATCCTGACCGAGCGGATTCGCAATCTGACCGAGCATTTCAAGGATCACCATAAGGACAACCATTCGCGCCGCGGCCTGCTGATGATGGTCAACAAGCGCCGCAGCCTGCTCGCCTACCTCAAGAAGAAGGATGTCGGGCGTTACAACAGCCTGATCCAGAAACTGGGTCTGCGTAAATAAGAGTTCGCGAGGGCGGCTCCTCAGTGAGCCGCCTTTTCGCATTTGGCGTATCGCGCGAAAAGTGGGAACCAGTTTTCGCTTTTCGCGCTGCGACCGGATAAATGGGTCATCCTTCGCAATCCGGCGAGGGGGCCTGGGGCTAGACAAGGCCCCGCACCGGGCCGGGACGGCTTCCCCGGAATTGCAGGCCCCGCCGCGCAATAGGGCGTCGCGGGTCACGAAGGAAAAAACATGTTCAACACGAAAACCGTATCGCTGGAGTGGGGCGGAAAAACCCTCACTCTGGAAACCGGGCGTATTGCCCGCCAGGCCGATGGTGCCGTTCTGGCCACCTATGGCGAAACCGTGGTCCTGTGCGCCGTCACAGCCGCTAAATCCGTGCGCGAAGGGCAGGACTTCTTCCCGCTCACCGTGCACTACCAAGAGAAATTCTCCGCCGCCGGGCGCATCCCCGGCGGGTTCTTCAAGCGCGAGCGTGGAGCGACCGAGAAGGAAACGCTGACCAGCCGCCTGATTGACCGTCCGATTCGACCCTTGTTTCCAGAAGGTTTTTATAATGAAATTAATGTCATAGCTCAAGTTTTAAGCTATGATGGCGAGACCGAGGCGGATATGGTCGCGTTGGTTGCCGCAAGCGCCGCGCTGACGATCTCCGGCGTGCCTTTCATGGGCCCGATCGGCGGTTGCCGCGTCGGCTTCATCGACGGCGAATATGTCCTCAATCCGAAGCAGGAAACCGCGCTGGAAGAGGGCCGGCTCGACCTTATCGTCGCCGCCACCAACGACGCAGTGATGATGGTCGAATCCGAAGCCAAGGAGCTGACCGAAGAGGAAATGCTCGGCGCGGTGATGTTCGCGCATGACGAATGCCGCAAGGTCATCGGCGCGATCATCGATCTGGCCGAACAGGCCGCCAAGGATCCGTGGGAACTCGCCGTCTCCGACAATTCGGCGATGAAGGACGAGATCAAGAAGCTGGTCGGCAAGGACATCGCCGCGGCCTACAAGCTGACCGACAAGTCCGCCCGCTCCGGCGCGCTCAATGAAGCGCGCGACAAGGTGAAGGCGCATTACGTCGAGGCCGACGGCCAGACGCAGATGACCGCCAACAAGCTCACCAAGAAGGTCGAAGCCGACATAGTGCGCGGCGCGATCCTCAAGGACGGCAGCCGCATCGACGGCCGCAAGCTCGACCAGGTCCGCCCGATCGAAAGCATGGTCGGCTTCCTGCCGCGCACGCATGGTTCGGCGCTGTTCACCCGCGGCGAGACGCAGGCGATCTGCACCACCACGCTGGGCACCAAGGACAGCGAGCAGATGATCGACGGGCTGGAAGGCCTCTCCTACAGCAGCTTCATGCTGCACTATAACTTCCCGCCCTATTCGGTCGGCGAAGTGGGCCGCTTCGGCGCGCCGGGCCGCCGCGAAATCGGCCACGGCAAGCTGGCATGGCGCGCGCTGCACCCGGTGCTGCCGAGCCGCGAGGACTTCCCATACACGATCCGCATCCTCAGCGACATCACGGAGAGCAACGGCTCATCCTCGATGGCGACGGTGTGCGGCGGGTGCCTGGCGATGATGGATGCCGGCGTTCCGATCGAACGCCCGGTTTCGGGCATCGCGATGGGCCTGATCATGGAAGGCAAGGACTTCGCGGTCCTTTCCGACATCCTCGGCGACGAGGACCACCTTGGCGACATGGACTTCAAGGTCGCGGGCACCGAAGCGGGCATCACCAGCCTGCAGATGGACATCAAGATCGCCGGCATCACCAAGGAGATCATGGCCAAGGCGCTGGAGCAGGCCAAGGCCGGCCGCGCGCATATCCTCGGCGAAATGACCAAGGCGCTGGGTTCGGCACGCTCCGAGCTTTCCGCCCATGCGCCGCGCATCGAGACGATGCAGATCGACAAGGCCAAGATCCGCGACGTGATCGGCACGGGCGGCAAGGTGATCCGCGAGATCGTCGCCGAAACGGGCGCCAAGGTCGATATCGACGACGAGGGCGTGATCAAGATCAGCTCCTCCGACGTCAGCCAGATCGAGGCCGCGCGCCAGTGGATCCAGGGCATCGTGGAAGAGCCGGAAATCGGCAAGATCTACAATGGCAAGGT
>DASWIR010000203.1:0-4479 GCA_036397575.1 Alteraurantiacibacter sp.
GGCGCGCCTGCCGATATCTTCATTTCCGCCGACGAACGATGGATGGACCGGATCGAGGCGGACGGGCTGGTGCGACAGGGTACGCGGAAGGTGGTGGCGGAAAACGGCCTGGTGCTGATCGCACCCCGCGATTGTCCCGCTACGTTCGATCTGGCCGATCCGGAAGGGATCGACGCAAGATTGGAAGATGGCCGTATTGCCATCGCCGAACCTGAAAGCGTGCCGGCCGGGCGCTACGCCAAGGCAGCATTGGAGAATCTCGGCCTTTGGGATCGCGTGAGGGATCGGCTGGCTCCGCGTGAGAATGTCCGCGCCGCACTGATACTGGTCGAAAGCGGGCAGGTGCCGCTGGGCGTCGTCTATGCAAGCGATGCCGATGCTTCGCGAAAAATCTGCAAACTGGCGACCTTCCCGGCTGGCAGCCATCCGCCGATCCTCTACCCTGCTGCCGTTCTGGAAACGTCGCAATGGACCGAGGCTGAGGCGTTCCTGGCATTCCTCACCTCCGACAAAGGGCAAGCGATCTTCACGCGCCACGGTTTCGCGCCTGCTCGATGAACCTTGGCCTTTCCCCCGCCGAATGGGCAATAGTAGCCTTGTCGCTCAAGGTTAGCCTGGTCGCGATCGGGCTGACCCTGCCGGTAGCCTATGCGCTGGCATGGCTGCTCGCCCGCCCGCCCTTCCCCGGACGGCTGGTGATCGATGCGGTAGTGCACCTGCCGCTGGTCCTCCCCCCGGTGGTAACGGGCTGGCTGCTGCTGCTCGCCTTCGGACCGGCAGGGCCGATCGGCGGATGGCTGCAAGAAACGCTCGGCATGGTGCTGGTGTTCGACTGGACCGGCGCCGCGCTCGCCGCATCGGTCATGGCGCTGCCGCTGACGGTGCGCGCTATCCGCCTGTCGCTCGAGAGGATCGACCGGCGGCTGGTGGAAGCGGCCGAGACGCTGGGCGCCAGCAGGCTACGGGCATTCCTCACCATCACCCTGCCGCTCAGCCTGCCGGGCGTCCTTGCGGGCGCGGTGCTGGGCTTCGCGCGCTCGCTGGGCGAGTTCGGAGCGACGGTCACCTTCGTTTCCAATATCGAGGGGCTCACACGCACATTGCCGCTGGCCATTTACAGCGAGTTGCAGGTTCCCGGCGGCGAAGCGGCAGTGACACGCCTCGCGCTTATCGCAGTCGCATTGTCCCTCGGAGCGCTGCTGCTGTCCGAAACGATCGCACGCCGGAGCGGCGGAAGGAATGCGCATGTCGTTTGACATCGCCCTCTCCCTGCGGCGCGGCGATGCCGATATCGAAGTACGAATTGCCTCCGACAGGAAGCTGACGGCGGTCATCGGCCCCTCGGGCGCGGGCAAGACCAGCCTGCTGCATTGCGTCGCCGGCCTGCTGCGGCCCGACGAGGGTCGCATCGAAGTGGCGGGCGAGACATTATTCGACAGCAGGGCGGATATCGACTTGCCGCCGCAAGCGCGGCGCGCGGGCTATGTCTTCCAGGACAACCGCCTGTTCCCGCATATGCGGGTGGAGGCGAACCTTGCCTATGGCGAGAGCCGCAGCGATGCTTCGCGAGCACTGATGAGCCGCACCGAAGCGATGCACTTTCTCGGCATCACCCATCTTGCGCGCCGCTATCCGGCGACGCTGTCGGGCGGAGAAACGCGCCGCGTCGCCATCGGCCGCGCCCTGCTCTCGTCGCCGCGATTTCTCCTGCTCGACGAGCCGCTCACTTCGATCGACCGTGCCCGCCGCGCCGACATATTATCGCTGGTCGAGCGCATCCGCGACGAGATCGGCCTGCCGATCCTCTATGTCAGCCACGAGGAAAGCGAAGTTGCGCGGCTCGCCGGTGAAGTGATCGAACTGGGGGGCGTAGCCTGATCATATACCGTTCGTGCTGAGGAGCGGACCGAAGCCGAAAGCAGAGGTTTGCGTCTCGAAGTACGGAAGCAATGTCCTGCTCTGGCCCTTCGAGACGGTTTTCAGCCATTCGGCTTCAAACCTCCTCAGGACGAACGGACAAGGAGTACATTCGGTTTGAGGCTACATTCCGTAGCTGAACACCAGCAGCAGCGAGAGCGTGGTCACCATGATCGCCACCAGCGGCACGCCCGTGCGGATATAGTCGGCGAAGGTATAGTTCCCCTCCGCCATGATCAGCATATTGGTCTGGTAGGCGATCGGTGTCGCATAGCAGAGATTGCAGCCGAACAGCACGGCGAGGATCAGCGGTTCCTGAGGCATGCCGAGCTGGGTCGCGATGTTGAAGGCGATCGGCGTGCCGACCGTCGCCGCAGTCGCGTTGGAAGCGAAATTCGTCAGCAGCGTCACGAACAGCATGATCGCGGCGAGCACTGCTGCGGCAGGAAGATACTGAAGCCCGAGCGCCATGAGCTCGCCAAGCCAGGCGGCGGCTCCGGAATCGAGGACTACGCGGCCCAAGGCGATGCTGGCTGCAACCAGCACGATTACCTTGGCCGAAAGCGCACGCCCCACCCGGTCGAACTTAACGCAACCGGTCACGAACATCAGGATCGCGCCGGCGAGCGCGGAAATCGCGATCGGCAGGAACCCGACCGATGCCATGCCGACCGAGAAGAGCATGATCGCGCCCGCCAGCACCGCTTTCGAGCGGCGCGGCATTTCCCGGCCGCCTTCGAGCATCAGCAGCGAATCGCTCTGCTCGAATTCGCTGAGCCCGTGAGTCAGGCCCATGGTCAGCAGCACGTCGCCTTCCTGGATACGCAGACCCGAAGGGCCCTCCTTCGGCTCCTGGCCGAGCGGCTTCTCCGGCCGGTGGATGCCGAGCACCGCCACGCCGTAAAGATCGGCAATGCCGGAAGTCGCGAGCGTCCGCCCGATCAACCGCGAATCCGATGTAACCACCATCTCGACTACACGGATATCCTCGCCCTGCGCCTTGGCCTGCCGTTCTATCCGTTCGACAACCCAGTCCGGGGCGACCTGGCCTTTTAGTGTCCGGATCGCCTCTTCGAGCGCATCGTGCGTGCCCGAAACGCGCAGGCGCTGGCCCGCGGAAAGCGGCCCCTCGACCTGGTCATCGAACGAGAAATCATCCGGCAGCTGAGGCGCGATTTCCCGCAGCTCCTTCCCGGCCAGGTTGCTGCCCGGCGGCACGCGCAGCTGCGCCATGAAGCGCCGCCGTTCCTGCAAATCCTCGATGCTGTTGTCGGGAAGCAGGCGAGGCATGACCAGCCAGAGATAGGGCAAGGCCACCAGCGCCGCGGCCAGCACGATGGGCGTGAAGTGAAACACGTTCATCTGCGGCATGCCGAGGTCGCGCGCGATCGACACGACGAGCAGGTTGGTCGAGGTACCGATCGTGGTCCCCATCCCGCCGATCAGCACCGCCGCGTTCAGCGGGATCAGCGTCTTCGAAGCCGGCATCGCCCCGCGCGCCGCCAATGCAACGAAGATCGGCAGCAACAGCACGAGCACCGGGGTATCGTTGACGACCATCGAAAGGAACATGGCCATCAACAGCGAGACGAGCATGCCAAGCTGGAGATTCACTTTCCAGATGCGTTCGAGGACGCGCGCCGCCGGGTCCAATGCCCCGGTAACGACTAGGCCCCGTCCCATGATCATCAGGGCGCAGATGGTGATCAGCGCGTAATGGCCGAAGCCGGAGAATGCCAAGACCAGCCCATCCGTCGGCTGAGTGTGCGGCAGCGGGAAGAAATAGAGACCGACCGCGATGACGGCGATGGTCAGCAGGCTGACGATCTCGGTGGACAGGCGCCCGCGTGCGAATCCGATGAACATGGCGATAGTGATCGCCAGGGCTGCGGCCGCATGAAGGGAAGGCAAGGCAATCATCGCGCGCAGCCCGTCCGGACTTCGCGATGCAAGTTGGTGCCCCTGGCCCGAGTCGAACGGGCACTTCCGAAGAAACTCGATTTTGAGTCGAGCGCGTCTACCAATTCCGCCACAGGGGCTCCCGCCATGGGCGGTCGTTAGCCGAGCGCCTCCCCGGCTTCAACTTGAGATGAGGCTATTTTTGAAAGAAGGACGCTTTTGGACGATGGCCTGGGTGGGCAATGGCCATGGGTTCGCGGGCCGCGGCAAAAAAAAGAGGCGGACGCACCTGGCGCCCGCCTCCTCTGTTCCGAAAAACCGGAATTCCGACTTTAGGCAGCCTGGAGATTCACCGCGCTGGTCTTGCCGCGCTGGTCGTTCTCGAGGTCGTACGACAGACGCTGTTCTTTTTCGAGCGAACTCATCCCCGCGGCCTGCACGGCCGTCATGTGGACGAAAGCATCATTGCCCCCGGCCTCGTTCGTGATGAAGCCGTAGCCCTTGGCGTTGTCGAAAAATTTCACTGTGCCGATTGGCATATCAATTTCCTTCTTTTGGATGCCGGAGGCCGAAAGCCGGACTCCGGGCGCTAGTAGAAGCGAGAGAAGGAAATTGGAGCCGCAAAGCGCCGAAGACCGTCAAATTGCGACTGTAGCTTGTTGG
>DASWIR010000204.1:0-8416 GCA_036397575.1 Alteraurantiacibacter sp.
ACGATCCGCACACGCAGTCCGTCCTCCGCAAATTCCTGGGTGATCTCGCCATTCAGCTGACGCGCCGCACCTTGTATCAGCATGGACCCGAAACCTTCCTTCATGTCCATTCCGCGATCCATATCTCCATGCTCCGACCAATTTATGGCGAGCTGGCCATCTTCGAGCAGCCAGCGGATATCGACGATTCCACCCCTCGACCAGGAGCCATATTTTACAGCATTGGTCGTCAGTTCGTGGAGCACGAGGCCCAGCGGTGTGACCTGTTGGGCGGGCAGACCCAGTTGCGGTCCATCGAGCTTCGCCGTGGCGCCGGTATCCTCATAGGGAGCAAGTGTGGTTTCGATCAGCTCACGCAAATCCGCCCGGGCATCCTCGGGTGCGCCCTGCGTCACTTCATGTGCGGTCAGCAAGGCGCGGATGCGCCGGTCGATGCTGTCCACCACGGGCGCCGCCTCGGGCCTGCCGCGCCCGCTCATCCGCACGATGGCCAGGATCATGGCGAAGAGATTCTTGACCCGGTGATTGAGTTCGCGCGCCAGCAAGTCGGCCCGGTCGTGCGCCTGGGCGAGTTTGGCCGCTTGCCCGGCGGCAGCTTCGGCTGCGGCGGTGCGGGAGACCTGGTAATAGCCAAGCCCCAGGGCGCAAAGCAGCATGAACAGCAGCAACCCGAGCAGCGGCAAAATGCGGGCTTCATTGGCGGAGACCTCGGCAGTGGCCTCTGCCAACATCTTGTTATCGGCCGCCTCCATCTCGGTAATCGCATTGCGCAGCCTGGCCATCACAAGCTGGCCTTCATCGGAAAGGATTTGCTGTTGCGCCTCAATCAGCTGCCCGGTTTCGATCAGTGCGACCGACCGGTCGAGTTCGGCAAACTTTGCCCGCGACAGACGTTCGATTTCGCGCAGCAATTCTTCCTGCCGTGGCGAGGCGTCCTCCTCGATGAGCTCGCGCAGCCGCGCCAGCGCAGGCTCATTGAGCTCCTTCGCACTCAGATAGGGGGCGAGATAACGCCGGTCGAGCGTGATGAAATAGCCGCGCTGTCCGGATTCGCCATTGATCGCAGCGCGGTTGAGATTGCGCAGTTGGGCCAGGATCGCGCTGGTCCTGGCGACCTGTTCGCGCTGGTCGCGCTCCACCTCGATGGTGCTGAAGATCAGCAATACGCTGGCGACCAGCGAGATGGCGACGACGCCGAAGACCAGCAGCACTTGCCAGGGCGGAGTCACCTTGCGGAGTTGCAGGCCTGCCATGATCAGTGCGCCTCATCCCAATTCGCGCCGTGGCCGATATCGATGCCGAGCGGCACGTCGAGCGTAACGGCAGGCAGCGCGGCCTCGGCCATCACTCGTTCGATCACCGGAGATGCTGCGGCAATGTCGCCTTCGGGCAATTCGAAGACCAGCTCGTCATGGACCTGCAGCAGCATTTTCACCTGGCCGAGCCCGGCGTCGGCCAGGGCGGGCATCATCCGGGCCATCGCCCGCTTGATGATGTCGGCGCTGGTGCCCTGGATCGGAGCGTTGATTGCCGCGCGCTCGCTGCCCTGCCGCTCGGCCTGGTTCTTGGAGTGGATCCGCGGGAACCAGGTCTTGCGGCCGAACAGCGTCTCCGAATAGCCGCGCTCGCGCACGCGCTCGAGCGTCGTGTGGATGTAGTTCTGGATGCCGGGGAAGCGCTGGAAATAGGTGTCGATGATCGCCTGCGCCTCGTCCGCCCCGATTCCCAGCCGGCTGCCCAGACCCCAGCGGCTGATGCCGTAGAGGATGGCGAAATTGACCGTCTTGGCCTTCGCCCGCGTATCGCGGTCGACGATACCGAACATTTCCTGCGCGGTGCGCGCATGAATATCCTCGCCGGCCTTGAAGGCTTCCTTCAGCGCCGGCACGTCGGCCATATGCGCTGCAAGACGCAGCTCTATCTGCGAGTAGTCGGCGGCGAACAGGACGTTGCCTTCCTCTGGCACGAAGGCCTCGCGGATCTGCCGTCCTATGGCGGTTCGGATCGGGATGTTCTGCAGGTTGGGATCGGTTGATGACAGGCGCCCGGTCTGCGCACCGACCAGGCTGTAGCTGGTGTGCACCCGGCCGGTATCGGGGTTGATCGCCGCCTGCAGCGAGTCGGTGTATGTGCTCTTAAGCTTGGCCAACTGGCGCCAGTCGAGCACCATTCGCGCGACCTCGGCGCCTTGCGCGGCCAAGTTCTCGAGGATCGCCTGGTCGGTCGAATACTGCCCGCTCTTACCTTTGCGGCCGCCCTTGTAGCCCATCTTGTCGAACAGGATGCGCCCCAGTTGCTGCGGGCTGCCGACGGTGAACTGCTCGCCGCAACAGTCCCATATTTCCTGCTCGATCCGGGTGATCTCGCGGGCGAATTCTTCCGACAGTTTTGCCAGCCGCTGGCGGTCGACCTTGATGCCGTGGCGTTCCATTTGCGCCACTACCGGGATTAGCGGACGGTCGACCCGCTCGTAGACGCGTGTCGCGCTTTCGAGCGGCAGGCGCGGCTTCAAGTGCGCGTGGAGCCGCCAGGTTATGTCGGCGTCCTCGCCGGCATATTGCGTCGCCTTGTCGAGCGGGACCTCGCCGAAGGGAATCGCCTTCTTCCCCGTGCCGCATAGCTCCTTGTAGGGCATGCACTTGTGGCCAAGGTGCCGCTCGGCCAGTTCGTCCATCCCATGCCCGCCGCCGATGCCATCGAGGCTGCGCCCGGCGTCGAGATCGAAACTGACGATCATCGTGTCGTCAACCGGGGCCATGGTGATGCCGCCGGCCTTTTCCCCGCAGCGCGCCAGCACGTTGATGTCGTATTTGGCGTTCTGGCAGACCTTGAGCACTGCGTCGCTTTCGAGCAGCGGTTTCAACGCCCGCAGCGCTTCGGTGACGTCGATCTGCGGCGGGCGCTCAGCGAACATGTCGCTGCCGCCATGGGCGAGCGGGATATAGCAGGCATCGTTCGGCCCCAGGGCGAGACTGACGCCGACAAGCTCTGCACGTATCGCATCGAGCGAGGTCGTTTCCGTGTCGATCGCGACTTGCCGTGCGGCAAATGCTCGGGCGATCCAGTGTTCGAGCCGTTCCATCGACTGCACGCACTCATAGGCCGCGCGGTCCACTCCCGGCATTTCGGGCGGCGGCTGGCGATTGCCGTCCGGGCTCACGGGGGCGCCCTCGCGTTCCGCTTTGGCCGGATTGAGCTCGCTGGCGCGTTCCGGGCTGCCCGTGCCCTTGCCGAGCCGCTTCAGCAGACTGGTAAAGCCGTGCTTCGAAAGGAACTCGCTCAACGGCGCTTCGGGAATTCCGTTGAGCCTGAAATCGTCGAGCGGCTGCGGTAGCAGGCAATCTTCCCTCAATTGCACGAGCTTGCGGCTGAGCAACGCCATTTCGCGCCCTTCGATCAGCCGCTCCCGCAGCTTGCCCTGCTTCATTTCCGGCGCGGCATCGAGCGCGGCGGTGAGGCTGCCATGGTCCTGGATCAGCTTCGTCGCGGTTTTCGGGCCGACGCCGAAAATTCCGGGAATGTTATCGACGCTGTCGCCCATCAGCGCGAGCACGTCGCCGACCAGTTCCGGCCCGACGCCGAATTTCTCCCGGACTTCCGGGATATCGATCCGCTGGTTTCTCATCGTGTCGAGCATGTCGACATGCCCGCCGTCTTCGCTCGGCCCGATCAGCTGCATCAGATCCTTGTCGGCAGAGACGATGGTAACGTTCCAGCCCTGGCGCGCGGCGGCGCGGGCGTAAGAGGCGATGAGGTCGTCCGCCTCCAGCCCCTGTTCTTCGATGCACGGCAGGGAAAAGGCGCGCGTGGCATCCCGGATCAGCGGGAATTGCGGAACGAGGTCTTCGGGCGGAGGTGGGCGATTGGCCTTGTATTCGGGGTATATGTCGTTGCGGAAGCTTTTCGAACCGGCATCGAGGATTACCGCGAGATGGGTCGGGCCCTCCGCATCATCGAGATCCTGTGCCAGCCGCCAGAGCATGGTGGTGTAGCCATAGACCGCGCCCACCGGCGTGCCTTCCGGATCGGTCAGCGGGGGGAGGCGATGATATGCGCGGAAGATGTAGGACGAGCCGTCCACCAGATAGAGATGTTGCGAAGCCGTCATGCGCAGTCACTAGCAGCGGTCGGCCCCAAGGTCAGCCCGATTCGAAAAAAGGCGAATCGGGCCGTGATTCGCCCAAATGTTGACGCAATTCGAAGCTAGAAGGCCATGGTTCCGGGAAGGGACTGTATGCCTTTGGTACGGGGACGGCACGCCGTTGCCCGCCATATCGCTTGCATAGCATCAGCGACATCTCTAAATATCCGCTGCGAAGCTGGTCCTCATAGGATTGGCTTTGGGCCCGGGTTTCCCGTGCTCGAATCACTCGCTGTTCAAGGATTGAATACATGCGCAAAATCATTCTTGCCGCCGCTGCTGCCGGCGCTGCTCTGACTCTCGCTGCCTGCTCGGAAGGCACCGAAGACGCCACCACCGATGCCGCCGATTCGGCGATGGCCGACGCTGAAGCCAATGTCGAAGCCGCTGGCGACGCCATGGTCGAAGCCGCTGACGATGCTGCCGACGCCGCCGAAGGCGCTGCCGACGCCGCTGGCGAAGCTGCTGACGCTGCTGCGGATGCGACCGAAGAAGCTCCGGCCGAGTAATCGGCGCAAGCTTTTACGAAATTGGGGCGCGGCCTTTGCGGGCCGCGCCCTTTTTCTATGCTTGTTCGGGATCCGGCAAAGCCGGCCTAGCGGCCGTAACGCGCATTGACCCACTGTGTGTTGTGGGTCTGGTATCCGTCGTAGACGGCGCGGGCGAGCTCGGCGATGCGGGCTTCGCGGTTGGGCTTTGTGACCTGGCCGGTGACGTAGATCGCCACCGCGATGGTACGGCCATCGGGCGCGGTCAGAATGCCGATATCGCTGGACGTGTTGTTGAGCGAACCGGTCTTGTGCGCGACTTGCACATCGGCCGGCATCAGCGCGGGAATACGGCGCACGCCGGTGCGGCAGCGCTCCATCGCCCCGATCAGAACCGCACGGCTGGAGGCGCTGAGCCATTCGCCCTTATGGAGGCCTGCGAGCATCCGGACCATGGCGCGCGGAGTGGCGCTGTCGCGAAGGTCGATATGCTTGACGGGATCGAACTCGCCATCGTCGCGCACCAGCGTGGCGATGTCGCGCGACAAGTTGAACTCCTCAATGCCGGCGCGGCGCGCCCAGTCATTGACCTTTTCCGTACCGCCGACCGCCGCAATGAGAGCATCGGTTGCCTGATTGGAACTGCGCGTGATCATCAGATCGATCAGTTCGAGCGCGGTCAGATATTTGCCCGGCTTCACCGGCGCACGTGCGCTGGAAAAGGACGCCGAACGCTGCGGCACCATTAGCGGCCATTTGTCGTCGAGGCTCCAGCGGCCCTTGTCGACTCCTTCGAGGTAGGTCGCGGCGATGGCGATCTTGCTGGTGCTTGCCATCGGGAAACGCTGGTCGCCCAGCACCGCGATTTCCTCGCCCGTGGTGAGGTCGAGTGCGGCGATGCCGATGCGTCCCTTAGAGCCGTCGGCCAGCTGCGCAATCTGCCGCTCCAGCTCGTTCTCGTAATGCGCGACATAGCTCGGCGGCTCACGCAGTTCGGTGCCGAATGCGTTATCGAACCGGGCCTCGAGCTTCTCTTGCGCCTGGGCCGGCGATACCGCGGTGGCAAATGCCAATGCGCCCAATGCTGTGCGAAAAAATCTGCTGCTCATGATCCCGACCGTATAAAGAATATCCTTTGCGGGAGGTTAACGGGATCGTGAACCGGCTCAATATTTTCCGCGACGAACCGCGCGAAAATCCCCGATGAAGCGAATCTTTTTGCGGAGTCAGGGGCTTGCAAGGGGGACGAAGAGCCCAATTTCCGCGATCAGCCGGGTTTGCTGAAGCGCAATGCGAACTGATCCGTCTTGCCACGGATCGCCGGGTCGAACACATTCGCATCGCGCGGATCGTCCGGCCTTGCATAGAGAGCGCTTTCCGCTTCCAGCTCGAACCCGGCTGCAGTCAGATCATCAATTACCGTCTGCCGGTCTATGCGGTGTGTGGCATCGGTTGTGGCCGTGCCGGTGCCAGCCGCCGCGCTGTGGTCGACCACCACCAGCTTTCCGCCTGGCTTGAGCGCCGCATAGAGTGCGGCAATCGCCGGGCCGGACGTGCCCTCCGGCATTTGCGGGATATAGAGGTCGTGGAGGTTCATCACGGTGATGATCGTGTCGAGCGGCTCGGGAAAGCCGGGCGCGGCGATTGGTGCGCGCAGCGGCTCGACATTTTCGTAGTCGGCGACGACCGTATCCTGTTCGGTGGCATATTCGGCGCGGAAGGCCACGAACTCCTCTGGGGTAAAGGCATAGACCTTGCCATTTTCACCGACTGCGCTCGCCAGCAGACGCGTCACATAGCCGCCGCCCATGATGTAATCGCCGACCATTTCGCCTTCATCGATCTGAGCGAAGGCGAGCAATTCGCCAGGCTTGCGCGTCTCGTCGCTCTCCTTGTCGGCATCGGGCCGTGCGGCATCCGCGATCGCGGCTGAATAGGCGCTCGCATCATATGCGATTTGCTCTTCCTGCGCGGCAAGCGGTTCATCCTCGCTTGCCGTGCAGGCGGCAAGCGACAGGGCAAGGGCGATGGTGAGCGTAGTGCGCATGCGATCCGGCTCCTCTCTCCGTTTGGCGCTTGTTTAGCAGCGTTGGCGCGAGAGGCCAATCGGCCTGCCTTAGAGGCCGAAGGGGAATGTGTCCGGTATACCCTTGTGCGGCTCATGCGGGACGAGCGGCTCCAAAGCGCGTGTCTCATCGAACCATACCCAGGCGTCGAACTGTTCCGGCAGGACGGTCTGGCTGTAGTGGCTCCAGCGTTCGGTCTCGGGCCGGTAGATAACACCGATGAAGCGCTCCAGCAGCGGCTCGGCCAGGCGCCGGCATAGTGCTTCGTGGCGGCCCGGGGAAAGATCGAGCAGGAAGCGGTCGATACCGCTTTCGTGACAGGCGCGTTCGTAGGAATCCTTTCTGGAAGGAAGCACGCGTTTGGTTTCGTGATCGCTGTCCCAGTCACTCGCCGCGGTGACCGTGCCGGTGTGCGTGCCGAAGCCGATCAGGGCGCATTCCTCACCCCAGCGCTCGCGAACGAGCTGGCCGATATTGTGCTCGCCCCGTACCCGACCCATCTCGGTCGCGCGGGCATCGCCGATATGGCTGTTGTGTGCCCAGACCAGCGCTTTCGATTGCGGCCCGCGATGCTCGAGCAGGTGCTCGAGCGTTTCGGCCATGTGGCTGTCGCGCAGGTTCCAGCTCTCCGCGCCGCCGTAATACATCACCCGGTAGTAGCGCTCGGCCGAGGCGATGAGGCGGGCGTTCATCGCCGCGCCGAACATTCCGCCATCTTCCTGGAGCGAGCGTTTGAGCAGGTCGCGGCACTCGGCGACCACCTGCTGCTCGCATTCGGCATAGCCCCTGGTCAGCGCGGCGCGGCCGTAGGTCGCAGGTTCGGCCTGCCATGGGGTAAGGCAGCCATAACGCTGGCGCGCAACCGCGGCGGCCTCGGGATCGTGCTCGTCGAGATAGGCCAGCACCGCCTCGATCGAGCCCGACATATTGTAGATGTCGAGGCCATAGAAGCCGGCCATGTCCTGTTCTGCCCGACCCCGGTTCAGGGCGTGCAAGTCGTGCATCAGCCGGGCGATCACGGAGTTGCGCCACATCCATGTGGGGAATCGGAGGAACGGGCGCGGTGCCCCTTCGCGCGGATGCCGATGGCGGATGTGCCGGTCGAGCACGGCTGCGTCGGGCCAGTCGGCCTCGGCGGCGACGATGGTGAAGCCGTGCTTCTCGACGAAGCGCTTCGTGATCGCCGAGCGCGCGGCGTAGAATTCGTGCGTCCCGTGGCTCGCCTCGCCGAGCAACACTACTCGCCGGTCGGCGAATCGGTCGAAAGCGGCAGCGAACGCTTCTTCGTCGATATCGGGCAGAGGCTCCGCAGCTTCGGCAACGCACTCGGGCAGCGTCCTGGCGCGGGCCGGCTGGTGATTGCTCGCTGCGCGGCTACCGTCCTCGTAACGTCCATGCGCGCCAATCAGCGGCACGAACCGCACGCCGCCGAGATCGTGCTCGGTCCAATCGCGCTCGCTGGTCCGGGTGATGCAGAGCAGCGATTGCATGTTTTCGCCGCCGACCGGGATGACGAGCCGCCCACCTATCGCGAGCTGCTGCTTCAGCGGCTTGGGAACCCTGTCGCCGCCCGCTGCGACGAGGATGGCGTCGAACGGCGCCTCGTCGGGCAGGCCTTTGCTACCGTCGCCGCAGATGATCGAGACATTGTCGTAGCCGAGCCGGTCGATCCGCTCGGCTGCCTCTCGCGCCAGCGGCTCGTGGCGCTCGATCGCGAAGAC
>DASWIR010000205.1:0-5134 GCA_036397575.1 Alteraurantiacibacter sp.
ATACCGCCGCCGCCAAGGATAATCGCCGGGCGTTCGGCCTTGCTCATTGCATCGGTGACTTCGGCGGGAAGCTTGCCCAGCACCGAGAGGTCGTCGCCGAGGAAGGTCGCCGGGTAGGTCGTCTCCCATTCCGGGCCGACGATGAACACCTTTGCGCCGCGCTTCACCGCCTTGCGCAGGCGGACATTCACCAGCGGCGCTTCCCAGCGGATGTGGCTGCCCACGATCAGCACCGCGTCGGCCGTCTCGATCCCGGCGAAGGTCGAATTGAAATTCACCGCCGCGAGATTCGAGACGTCGTAATCCATGCCGGTCTGGCGGCTTTCGATAAGGTCCGACCCGCTGGCCTGCAGGAGCGCCTTGGCCGCGAACATCGTCTCGCAATCGGCCATGTCGCCTGTGATCGCCGCAATCGAATTACCAGGCTTCGCCTTGGCGATCGCCTTGAAAGCGTCGTCCCAGCTCGCTTCGGTGAGCTTGCCGCGCTTCCTGATCCAGACCTTGTCGAGCCGCCGCCGCGTCAGTCCTTCGACCTGGTAGCGCGCCTTGTCGGAAATCCATTCCTCATTGACGTCGTCATTGATGCGCGGAAGCGCGCGCAGCACTTCGCGCCCGCGGCTGTCGATGCGGATATTGGCGCCGACCGCGTCGGAAACGTCGATGGAAAGCGTCTTCTTCAGCTCCCACGGACGTGCCTCGAAAGCATAGGGAGCGCTGGTCAGTGCGCCGACCGGGCACAAATCGATCACATTGGCTGAAAGCTCATGCTTCGCCGCGCGTTCGAGATAGGTCGTGATCTGCATGTCCTCGCCGCGGTAAAGCGCGCCGATTTCGTCCACGCCCGCGACTTCCTCGGAGAAGCGGACGCAGCGTGTGCAATGGATGCAGCGGGTCATGATCGTCTTGATCAGCGGGCCCATATATTTCTCGGTCACGGCGCGCTTGTTTTCGCGATCATAGCGCGAACCGCCGCGGCCATAGGCCATTGCCTGGTCCTGCAGGTCACATTCGCCGCCCTGGTCGCAGATCGGGCAATCGAGCGGATGGTTGATGAGCAGGAACTCCATCACCCCTTCGCGCGCCTTCTTGACCATTTCGCTGTCGGTGCGGATTTCCTGGCCCTCGGTGGCGGGCAGCGCGCAGGAGGCCTGCGGCTTGGGCGGCCCCGGCTTCACTTCGACCAGGCACATGCGGCAATTGCCGGCGATGGAAAGCCGTTCGTGATAGCAGAAGCGTGGGATTTCCTTGCCGGCAAGCTCGCAGGCCTGCAGCACGGTCGCCCCGTTCGGGACTTCGAGTTCGATGCCGTCGACGGTGAGTTTAGGCATCGGCGTCCTCAGCATGTTGGAGAAGGCGTAGCGTGGCGGTGGCGACGATGGCTCGCAAGGCGGGCACGGACATTTCGATTTCGACGCTCAAGCCGGCAGCTTGCGAGCAGGGTTCGACCCCCACAAGAAGTTCGCGCGCAACTGCTGTTTCCGCCTGACTGGCAGGTTCTGTGGCGAATAGCGCCGCCACCTGATCCGGCAAGGATCGCGCGAGGCACTGCGCGACAGCATCGGTTGGCGCGTAAGTCTCGGCGTCGGTGCCACCAGCGCTGATGAGGCGCACATTGAGTCGCCGGTCATCCTGTTCCAGCAGATTCTCCGCGACAGCCCCGGCGAACAACAAATCGCCGCTACGCATCCTATTCCCGCGACCGACGGCGTCAAAAGCACAGTCCCGCTCCGCATCCCGCGACAACAGCCGCAATCCGGTGCGATAGCGCGACGTCCGGAAATCCTGCATCAGTACGCGCATGCTCTCGTTCGGCTTTTTCTCGGCGATGCACGAGCCGTAGGCATCAAGCGCGATGCGTGCGGCTGCATCCATCGGCGCATCCAGCTCCTGAGCGCGAACCTGCCCAGCGCCACTCGAAGCAAACCCGATCATTGCGATGGTCCATGCAAGCGCCCTCATTCCGCCGCCTCCTGCATCGCGCCGGTGCCCTCGGCGATCCGGCGCTCGATCTCAGGACGGAAATGCCGGATCAGGCCCTGGATCGGCCAAGCCGCGGCATCGCCCAGTGCGCAGATCGTGTGGCCCTCCACCTGCTTGGTGACTTCGTAGAGCATGTCGATCTCTTCGACGCCGGCATCGCCGGTGCGCAGCCGTTCCATCACGCGCCACATCCACCCCGTGCCTTCGCGGCAGGGCGTGCACTGTCCGCAGCTCTCATGCTTGTAGAAGTAGGAGATGCGACTGATCGCGCGGACGATATCGGTCGATTTGTCCATCACGATCACGCCCGCCGTACCGAGGCCCGAGCCGAGCTCTTTCAGCCCGTCGAAATCCATCGGCGCGTCCATGATCTGCTCTGCCGGAACCAGCGGCACCGAAGAGCCGCCGGGGATCACCGCGAGCAGATTGTCCCACCCGCCGCGAATTCCGCCGCAATGCTTCTCGATCAGTTCGCGGAAGGGGATGCTCATGGCTTCCTCGACCACGCAGGGCTTATCGACATGGCCGGAAATCTGGAAGAGCTTGGTGCCCTTGTTGTTCTCGCGCCCGAAGCTGGCGAACCACGAGGCGCCGCGTCGCAGGATCGTCGGGACGACTGCGATCGATTCCACATTGTTGACCGTGGTCGGGCAGCCATAGAGCCCCGCGCCGGCCGGGAATGGCGGCTTCAGGCGTGGCTGGCCCTTCTTGCCTTCGAGGCTTTCGATCATCGCGGTTTCTTCGCCGCAAATATAGGCGCCCGCCCCGCGATGGACGAAGACGTCGAAATCGTAACCCGAACCGGCGGCGTTCTTGCCGAGCAGGCCCGCATCATAGGCCTCGGCGACGGCGACGGAGAGGTTTTCAGCTTCGCGGATGAATTCGCCGCGCACATAGATATAGGCTGCCCGCGCGCGCATGGCGAAACCGGCAACCAGCGCTCCTTCGATCAGCTTGTGCGGATCGTGGCGCAGGATCTCGCGGTCCTTGCAGCTTCCGGGCTCGGATTCGTCGCCATTGATGACGAGGAAGCTGGGCTTGGGATTGCCGTTCGCATCGAGCGGAGATTCTTTCGGCATGAAGCTCCACTTCATGCCGGTGGGAAAGCCCGCCCCGCCGCGCCCGCGCAGGCCAGAAGCCTTCATCTCGTCGATGATCGCATCCTGACCACGCGCAATCAGCGCCTTCGTGTCGTCCCAGTCGCCGCGCTTGCGGGCAGCCTCGAGATTCCACGGCTGAAACCCGTAAAGGTTGGTGAAGATGCGGTCCTTGTCAGCCAGCATCGGCCAGTCCTTTCGACCACATCACCTCAGACATGGAAATCGCGGGCGGCCCTGCGAGGAAAGGACCGACCGCCGCCGCATATTGGCGATAATTTTCGCTCGCCAGATATGCCTGTGCGGCTTCCTGGTCGGTATATATCTGGAAAGCGCGAATGACGTTCGGGTCTTTCCGGTCGAACATATATGTGTAGAAAAGATGGCCGGGATTGGCTGAGATTCCATCGGGCATCGATGCTTCCCACACCCTGCGCGCCTCGTCGCGCATGCCCGGCTTTACCCGGTGAACCACCATGATCGCGATCGCCATCACCATTCCCCCCGGTAATCATGGTTCTCGGAGACCATTTCCTTGAGCGTGGTCGGCCCCCCGACTGGTTCGGAGGTATGGCGTCCCGGTTCCTGCGTGCCGGTCTTCGGCTGCTTTCCGGCGGCCAGTGCGTCGAGGATGCTATCGAGCCGCTCGCCCGTCAGGTCTTCGTAATTGTCGTCGTTGATCTGAATCATGGGCGCGGTGGCGCAATTGCCCATGCATTCAACCTCGGTGAGGGTCCAGAGGCCGTCCTCGCTCGTGTGCCCCTTGCGCATTCCGCGGCGGTAGCATGCATCGAGCAAATCGTCCGAGCCGCGCAGCATGCAGGGCGTGGTGCCGCAGACCTGCACATGGAAGCGCCCGACCGGCACAAGGTTATACATGGTGTAGAAACTCGCGACCTCGACCACGCGAATGATCGGCATATCGAGATAGGCGGCGACATATTCGATCACCGGGATCGGCAGCCAGCCTTGCGTGCTCGTTTCCTCGCCAACCTGCCGCTGGGCATAGTCGAGCAGGGGCATCACGGCGCTGCGCTGGCGCCCTTCGGGATAGCGCGCGATGGCTTCCTTGGCCTTCGCTTCCCATTCGGCTGTGAACGCGAAATTGCCCCAGCGGCTGCGCAGTTCGGGCGTATCTGGATGGAGACTACGCGCCGCCATTGCCTACGCTTTCATTTTTGCGGCTAACGACAGCCAAGACGATGAACGCAACTGCCAATATCCGTAGGCCAAAATCGAAACCGCCGATATCCAAAGCAGTAAACCTGTTAGCCAGCAGGATCACGAAGCAAGCAAGAAACCCACCAAAGAAAAGCCTACGTTTACTCACCGGTCGCACTCCCCGAACACCACATCGATCGCGCCGAGGATGGCGGTCGCGTCGGGCAGCATGTGGCCCCTGGCCATGAAATCCATCGCCTGGAGGTGGCTGAAGGCGGTCGGGCGGATCTTGCAGCGGTAGGGTTTGTTGCTGCCGTCGCTGACCAGATAGACGCCAAACTCGCCTTTGGGACTCTCGGTGGCAACGTAAACTTCGCCGGCCGGCACGTGGAAGCCCTCCGTGTAGAGCTTGAAGTGGTGGATCAGCGCTTCCATCGACTGCTTCATCTCGCCGCGTTTGGGCGGGACCACTTTGCGGTCGTCGCTCGCGATCGGACCGGAAGGCATCTCGGCAAGGCACTGCTTCATGATCTTCGCCGACTGGCGCACTTCCTCGACCCGAACCATGAAGCGGTCGTAGCAGTCGGAATTGGTGCCCACCGGCACTTCGAAATCCATGCGGTCGTAGACGTCGTAGGGCTGGCTCTTGCGCAGGTCCCAGGGAATGCCCGCAGCGCGGATCATCGGGCCGGAGAAGCCCCAGGCCAGCGCATCGTTCTTGCTCACCACCGCGATATCGACATTGCGCTGCTTGAAAATGCGATTGTCGACCACCAGGCTCATCGCATCCTCGAACAGCTCCGGCAGGCGCGTGTCGAGCCATTCGCCGATGTCGACCAGCAGCTTTTCAGGCACATCCTGATGCACGCCGCCGGGGCGGAACCAGGCCATGTGCA
>DASWIR010000206.1:0-2716 GCA_036397575.1 Alteraurantiacibacter sp.
CTCAGCGAAGCCAGCAAGGCGGCGAAGGGGATGTAGGCCGCTCTGCGGCTGGCCCCTCTCACTCGCCTTCTCCCGGCAGGACCAATGGCGCGGTGAAAATATCGCCACCGGCGGTTCGGACGAAAACCCGGCGCCCCGGAAGTCCGGGCTGAAGCGTTTCGACTTCGCGCGAAACCGTCACGGGCCCTTCGCGGACCACCAGCTGCATCTGCACGCCAGGCTGGACGATCTCCATTTCCGGCAGTCGCATCCTGCCAAACGGTGTGCCTGCAGGCAGGTCGTCGGCCGATCGAAGCGCTCCGGCGGCATGATCGAAAACCACCGCCGGAAGCATATCGCCATAGGCGCAGCTGCCTTCCACGAGATCGGCCCCGGAGAGGAAGGTTCCGCGGGCGGCGGGCCTGTTCAGGACATAGCAGATGCCCTCATCCGGAAGCTTTTCGGGCGAGACCTCCGGATCGAAACGGACGCGGACCGGCCCTTCATGCAGCAGCGGGAGGGCGAGGCCCGGCAGGCGGCGGCGAACCAGTTGCGCGCGCCTTTCGGTCGAGAGGAGGATTTCGGACCTGCCGTCCGGTACTCTGGAAAGCACCCACGCCGGATCGGCCGCAGTGCCATTTGTCGAGGCAATATCTCCCAGGGTGATGTTGCGCGTTGCCAGCGATACGAGACTGGTCTGCGGCGCAGGTGCTTCCGACGCCGCTGCACCTCCCGCGGCAATGGCAACGGACATCATCCCGGTGAGGATCGCGGCGTGCATCCTCATTGCTTCAGATTGTTGGAAATCGCGGCCAGCTGGTCGGCCGTCTGGATGACCTGCGCCGTGGCTGCGAAGGACCGCTGAATGACGAGAAGCTGCACCATTTCCTCGCTCAGATCGACATTCGATTGCTCCATGCTGCCCTGAACGATCGTTCCCACGCCGTCTTCGCCCGGCATGGCTTCGACCAGCCGCGCACCCTCCTTCACGCGGAGCAATCCGCTGTCGAGCCGCTCCAGCTGGTCGTCCGATTCCGTGCGGACCAGGGAGATTTGTCCGATCTCGACGACCTCGCCGCCCGAAGTCCGCGCCCTTACGATCCCCGCTTCGTCGATCGCCAGTTCTTCGGTATCCAGCGGCACGGTAATTCCGGCGCGAAGCGGCATTCCGTCCGAAGTCGCAAGCAGTCCGTCGTCGCTTATGCGAAGCGAGCCGCCCCGCCAGAGCAGGTTCTGCCCTGCCGGGCCCATGATTTCGACAAAACCGACGCCGTCGATGGCCAGGTCCAGCGGGTTGCCCGTGGCCCGCAGGTCGCCCTGCAGGAACAGCAGGTCGCGCGGCACGATCCTGATACCGCTCCCGCGCATATTCGCGGCATCGGGCGCGGTTTCGACGCGCCCGTCCGATTGCACCTGCGCCGCCAGGACTTCGGCGAATCTCGCGTCGGACCGCTTGAATGTCGGCGTGTTGGCATTGGCGATGTTGTTGGCGAGGATTTCCAGCGCCGCCTGCTCGGCCCTCAGGGCGGCCGCGCTCACTTCGAAGGCGCCGTTCATTTCCCGCTCCTGCTGAATGTGGTGATGGCCTGCCCGATCAGCTGATCGTAGGTACGCACCAGCCGCGAGGCGCTTTCGGCCTGCCGGAGGGCGGCCATCATCGAGATCATCTCGTCGCTGGTGGTGACGTTCGCCTGCTCGAGGAAACCCTGGCGCAAGGTGGACATGCCGGCTTCGCGCACCGCGCCTTCCTGTATCCTGAAGAACGAGCCGCCGGCCGCATCCATTGCCTCGATCGGCTCTGCCTCGAACAGGCCGATGGCGGCGACCGGCAGCCCGCGCTCCAGGACCGTTCCGTCGCCCAGAATCTCCAGATCGGGACTTTCAACCGTAACATCGCCGCCCGATACCGATTGGAGGGCACGGCCCCCGGGATCGACCAGGGCCCCGCCTGCCCCAATGGAGAAGGAACCACCGCGCGAATAGACGATCTCGTCGCCGTCCCTCAGCCGGAGAAATCCCGGGCCCGAAATTGCCAGGTCGAATGGGCTGCCCGATGGAATGAGCTTGCCCTGCGACAGATCTACGGATTGCAGACTGTCGGGCAATGAAAATGATGGAGCATCACGCTCCAATAATGCGCTAAAGGAAACCTGCTTTTTATAGGCAGGAGTTTGCGCATTCGCAATATTGTTCCCAGCTGCTTCGACTCTCTTCTCAGAAGAAAAGAGTATGGAAGCCGCAGAATCTATGATCCCCGGCATCAAGCCCCCCAATTTAGCTTCCTATGGGATCACATTGGATCAATGATTCGGTCAATATAAGGGGAGTTACTAATGGGACAAGTATGGGGAAAACCTGCCCTGTTATTGTGGAGGCCTATACCGAAGAATGGCGGCTTTCTAGGCGAAGAGACTCGAATTTTGGCGGTAAGCTGAAGATTACGCTAAAAGATGCCTCCATTTCGGATGTTTCGGAAGTATTTCAGGCAACCGAACTTCGCACGGTTGTCCGTCGCCCCATGGCCCCTCCGTCAGGCCCTGACGGGCCTGCCACCTCCCCATGACCGCTGCGCGGCCACAGGGAGGATTTTCGGCTCCCCAATCCTCCCTGTGAGGCGAAGCCTCATGGGGAGGGGGACCGCGCCGCGCAGCGGCGTGGTGGAGGGGCTATGCGGCGGCTTCCACCTCTCTCCGCCCTAATCTTCGTCATTCCCGCGAAAGCGGGAACCCAGTCGGCT
>DASWIR010000207.1:0-3130 GCA_036397575.1 Alteraurantiacibacter sp.
TGCCGTCCGAAGCCGAAGGCCCGACCGACCTGATCCTGCTGTTCACCAAGACCTTTCATACCGATATGGCGCTGACGGGGGTCGAGCACATCATCGGCCCTGAAACCCACGTCCTGACGCTGCAGAACGGGCTCGGCAATGCCGAGCGTGTTGCCGCTCACGTGCCGCGAGAGCGCGTGCTCGTCGGCGTCAGCACCCTGCCGTCCGACCTCGTCGGGCCGGGCAGGGTCCGATCGCTGGGCGAAGGCGGATCGAAGCTATACGCGGCATTCGGCAGCGATGCGCGGTTCGCCGGGAAAGTGGCCGATGCGCTGACTCGGGGCGGACTGCCGAGTGCCCTCGACCAGCATATCGGCGCGGCAATCTGGGCCAAGGCAATCTTCAACGCGGCGATGAACCCGCTCTGCGCCCTTACGAGGCGTACGCCCGGCTTCCTCGGCGCCCATGAGGAAAGCCGGGAATTGATCCGTACCGCAGTGGAGGAAGGCGTCGCCGCAGCGCGGGCAAATGGCGTGACGATCGATGCCGCGCCGATCCATGCGCTGACCGAAGTCTCGATGACCGACCACGCAGATCATGAGGCATCCATGCTCCAGGACATCAAGGCGGGGCGCCGCACCGAAGTCGACGCTATCAATGGCGCAATCGCGAAGGCGGCCGAGGCGGCAGGCGTCGCCGCGCCGGTCACTGCCACGCTTTATCGGCTGGTGAAGCTGGAAGAAGCAAAGATCGCCGGACAGGAATAGGCCCCGCCAGACTCTTGCGGAGCGCGAATCGGACCTATATCAAGGGTTTGAGAGGGGCAGTCAGCTTGGTGCAAGGTGCGCTGTGGCAGGGTCCCTGACGGATGATGCAATTGGGCAACAATTTGGTTAACCAATTGTGCTATTGGCGAACTGACCCATTCTAATGACGGGGATAATGTGAGAATCATGCGGTCTATGAAACTCAAGACGACATTTCTCGCTGCGGCGGCGATGCTCGCCCCGGCTCTCCTCAATGCGCAGGACGCGCCAGCGGCCGACGCTGCCCATCCAATCGCCGCAACCTCTTCCGCGGCGCTGGTGGCATCCGCGCAAGTTGTCGGTTTCTATCAGCGCTTCCAGACCAGCGAGATATGGACCTCCGACCCGCAGGCGGTGTCCGAAGTGATCAAGGTGCTTCGCAGGGCCCCGGTGGACGGTTTTCAAGCCGGTCCGCAATATGCAGCGCAGATCGAAGCGCAGGCCGCCCAGATGGCGACCATGACGCCGGAGCAGCGCGCGGAATTCGACAAACTGATTTCCACCGCCTGGGTCGGTTATGTCCAGAAGATCAAGGCACCCGTGCCGGGCATGATTTACGGCGATGCCTATGCCGCTCCGGTCGGCTCGCAGACGCATGAAATCCTGCTGACCGCGCAGGCGGCGCCCAGCCGCGCCATATATATTCACGAAGCCGCCTCGGTGAATTATTTCTACGACCGGATCCGCGCCGCGGTGCTGGCCGACATGCAGGCCCGCGGGCTGCAATCGCCCGATGCGCGCGCGCTGGCCAATCTGGAGCGTGCCCGGCCAATGCCGGGCGGCGGGCGCTATGTGCTGGTGGATGCAGCGACCCAGACACTCTACATGATGGAGAACGGGCAGCCGGTCGACCATATGAAGGTAATCGTCGGGACCGACCAGTATCCGACGCCGATGATCGCCAGCACGATCTACTACGCGACCCACAATCCCTACTGGAACGTGCCCGATCACCTGGTGCGCCAGACGGTGGGCAAGCGAATCGTCAGCGAGGGCACCGGCTATACGAAGCCGCGCGGCTACGAGCTGATGTCGGACTGGACCAATGATGCCGTCGTGATGCAGCTCAACAGCGTGAACTGGAACGAAGTGGTTTCCGGAAAGCGTACCGTGCGCGTGCGCCAGCGGCCCGGCCCCGGCAATTCCATGGGCAAGGTCAAGTTCAACTTCCCCAATGGGGAAGGCATCTTCCTTCACGACACGCCAAGCAAGCACCTCTTCGCCAAGGCCAGCCGCGACCTCAGCAATGGCTGCATCCGCCTGGAAGACGCATTCCGCCTGGGTGAGTGGCTGATGAAAGGGCCGGCCGTGGCACCTTCGAAGGAACCGGAAACGCATGTTGCACTACCCGAGCCGGTGCGGGTCTATGTGACCTACCTCACTGCCCAGCCAAGCGCGGCCGATGCGGAAGGTCATACCCAGCTGAGCTATGTGAAAGATATCTACTCGATCGACCCCGCGGCCTGAGGTTTCCGGCAAGCCGGTATTACCGCGCGGGCGCTCGCGCCAGCGGAACCATAGTTAGTCGTGCAAAAAGAACGCGATTGTATCGTTTGCAAATAGGGGGAATACCGCACCCCCTCTTCGTCATGCTGAACTCGTTTCAGCATCCATCTCCCCACTTGGCCTGGACATCGCGAGTGGAGAAATGGACCCTGAAACAAGTTCAGGGTGACGAAAATGGAAATGACCGTCCTCGACATCGACCCCGTATTTGCAATCGATACAATCGCGATAAAGAAAGGGCGGCGGGTAATCCCGCCGCCCTTCTTTCTTGCGTCTGGGCCCAAGGCCCGCCGGCTTAGAGTCTTTCCGGTTTAGATTGAACCAGCCCCGTTTGTGCTGAGGAGAGGGTGAAGCCGCAGGCTGAGGCCTCGTCTCGAAGCACAGCAGCCCTTCGAGACGGTTTTCAGCCATTCGGCTTCAAACCTCCTCAGGGCGAACGGCTCTATGTACCTCGGAAAGACACTAGCCGCGTTCCGGTTCGGGCGGCGGCGGAGGCGGAGGCGGCGGGGGCAGCGGACAGTCGTCCGTTGCCAGGATCACCGAGCCATCCGGGCAGGTCTTGGTCGCCGGCGGAGGCGGCGGTGGGGGCGGAGGCGGCGGCGGGGGAGGCGGCGGAGGCGGGGCCGCGCCGAACTCATGCCGCAGCGTGAGCATACCCGAATGTACGTCGTGCCCATCCGACAGCCAGCCTTCGTAGCCAAGCTTGATGAAGGTGCTGCTGCCCAGCCCGGCGCCGAGCGACAGGCCCAGCACCAGCGCGTCATCCGCGCGATCGGGACCCATGGCCGAGAAGTTCGAGCCCGGTGCATCCGCGAAGCTGGCGAAGTAGCGCGAGTTGA
>DASWIR010000208.1:0-1577 GCA_036397575.1 Alteraurantiacibacter sp.
GATGCTCCACGGCCGCGGCAGCTTTCTGCTTGGTCTGCGGCGCGACCGAATTCATGTCGCACCAGACTGCCCCTTCTTCGAGATATGGAGCGTAAGCTTCGGCCACCCATAGCGCGGCGTCGGCGGTCACCAGGCTCAGTACAAGCTGCGCTCCCGCCAGCGCTTCGGCCGGGCCCCGTTCGGCTTCGACACCGCATTCGGCCATCGCTTCGCGCCGCTCTGGCAGGATGTCCCAGCCGCGCGCCTTACCGGCCCACTTGCCGGCAGAAGCGAAGGCTGAGCCCGCTTCGCCGAAGCCGATGAGCGCGATCGAAGGGCAGGAAGGGTCTGCGGAAGCCGCCATTTTCGACTCTGGTATCCTCTCGGGGCTGCGCTTACAGAATGTATGTGTTACTTACAAGTTTACGAGCCGTCATTCACGCCCTTGACGGGAGGGTGCGGGCCGGTCAACCGGGCGGCGAAACGTAAGCTTGCGAAGGGAGAGTCGGTCCATGGGTGTCGTCGTCCAGAATATCGAACGCGCGGAGAAGAACGTGGTCGATGGGCTCGGCGCATGCGGCGTCGCCACGGTACATGAAGCACAGGGCCGCAAGGGTCTGCTGGCCAGCTATATGCGGCCGATCTATTCCGGCGCGCGCGTGGGCGCGAGCGCGGTGACGATCAGCGTGCCGCCGGGCGACAATTACATGGTGCATGCCGCGATCGAGCAGTGCCATGACGGCGACATCCTCGTGATCGCGCCGACCAGCCCATGCGAAGACGGCTATTTCGGCGATTTGCTGGCGACCAGCGCGCAGGCGCGCGGCTGCCGCGGCCTGATCATCGATGCCGGCGTGCGGGATGTGCGGGATCTCAAGGAAATGGATTTCCCTGTGTGGTCGAAGCGGATCTTTGCACAAGGGACTATCAAGGCCAGCCTCGGCAGCGTGAATGTCGACGTCGTTTGCGCCGGGGCCTTCATCCGTCCGGGCGACGTGATCGTGGCCGACGATGACGGGGTGTGCGTCGTCAAGCGCGAGGAAGCCGCAGCCGTGCTGGAAAAGGCCCGCGCGCGCGAAGCCAATGAGGAAGAGAAGCGCCAGAAGCTGGCCGACGGCGTGCTCGGTCTCGACATGTACGGCTTCCGCCAGAAGCTGACCGATATGGGGCTGAAGTGGGTGTGAGCGCAATCCGATCCTCCCCAGGATGGGGAGGGGGACCATGCGAAGCATGGTGGAGGGGCACAGGCCACAAGCGTGATGGAGGTGGCGGGTGCCTCTTCACCAGCCTGCGGCTGGTCCCCCTCCCCGTGCCGGGGAGGATCTTATGAGCTCCGCTCCAGCGATGTGGATGCGCGGGGGAACCTCCAAGGGAGGCTATTTCCTCGCCTCCGACCTGCCCGCCGATACGGCGGAGCGCGACGCCTTCCTGCTCGGCGCGATGGGCTCGCCCGATCCGCGGCAGATCGACGGGATGGGCGGCGCCGACCCCCTGACCAGCAAAGTCGCGGTGGTGAAGAAATCGCAGCGCGACGGGATCGATGTCGACTACCTGTTCCTTCAGGTGTTCGTCGACCAGGCGATCGTCACCGATGCCCA
>DASWIR010000209.1:0-3565 GCA_036397575.1 Alteraurantiacibacter sp.
GGGGCGGCAGATAGGGGCAGATGCGCGCCAGAGAAAGGCCCGACCACAAGCTATGCGCATTGCCTTCATGGGAACACCGGATTTTGCCGTGCCGGCTTTGCGCGCGCTGGCGGGCGCCGGACACGAGGTGGCATGCGTCTACACCCAGCCGCCGCGGCCCGGCGGACGGCGCGGCAGGGAGCTGACAAAGACGCCGGTTCATCTCGCCGCGGAGGAACTGGGAATCGAGGTCCGTCACCCGGCATCGCTGAAGGATCCGGCGGCGCAGTCGGAATTCGCCGCGCTTGATCTCGATACGGCAGTAGTCGCGGCCTATGGGCTGATCCTGCCGAAGGGGGTGCTCGGCGCGCCGAGGCACGGCTGCCTCAATGTCCACGCCTCGCTGCTGCCGCGCTGGCGCGGAGCCGCGCCCGTGCAACGCGCAATCCTGGCTGGCGACGAGGAGACCGGCATCACCATCATGCAGATGGAGCCGGGGCTCGATACGGGGCCGATGCTGACCGCAGCGAGCACGCCAGTCGATCGCAAGACTGCGGGCGAGCTGACGGCGGAACTGGCAGAAATGGGGGCGCGGCTGATGATCGAAGTGCTGGCGGATCTGCCGGCATACGCAGCTGTCCAGCAGGAGGATGCGCTTGCCACTTACGCAGCCAAGATCGGCAAGGAGGAGGCGCGGATCGACTGGTCGAGGGGAGCGTTGCAGGTCGAGCGGCAGATCAGGGCGCTCAATCCCGCGCCGGGAGCCTGGTTTGAGATCGATACAAAAAGAGTAAAGATATTCGTGGCCACCATCCTGACGGAGAGTTCGGCAGTTCTGGACACTTCTTTCGCAACCGAACCAGGAAGGGTCTTGGATGAACAGCTTGCAATTGGTTGCGGTGACGGAGCGATCCGGCCGATAGTGGTCCAACCAGCAGGCAAGCCCAAAATGGATTACATGGATTTCCTTCGCGGCAATCCAGTGCCCACAGGGATCAATCTCCAATGATCGTCATTGCGAGCGAAGCGAAGCAATCCAGTGCGCTCCGCCTGCCGTCGATGGATTGCTTCGTCGCTTTGCTCCTCGCAATGACGAAGGGGGGTGTATGACCCGCTTCGCGCTCACTCTGGAATTCGACGGCGGGCCTTTCATGGGGCTGCAGCGCCAGGCGCATGGGCCGAGCGTGCAACAGTCGGTCGAGAAGGCCGCTCAGGCCATCACCGGCGAAAATGTCACAATGCATGCGGCTGGGCGCACCGACACGGGCGTGCATGCCATCGCCATGCGCGCGCATATCGACATCGAAAAGCAAATCGACGCCTTCCGCCTGATGGAGGGGCTGAATGCAAAGCTGCGGCCCGATCCCATCGCGGTGACTGCATGCGACGTGGTCGATGACGAGTGGCATGCGCGCTTTTCCTGCATTGGGCGTGAATATGAGTACCGCATCCTCAACCGCCGTGCTCCGCCGGCATTGGAGGCTGGCCGCGTGTGGCACGAGGCCCGGCCGCTCAATGCCGATGCTATGCACCGCGCCGCGCAGGCGCTGGTCGGGCGGCACGATTTCACCACCTTCCGCTCGGTCCAATGCCAGGCGAAGGATCCGGTCAAAACGCTCGACAGGCTCGATGTGCGGCGAGAAGGCGAACATGTGATAATCTTCGCCGCGGCGCGCAGTTTCCTCCACCACCAGGTCCGCTCGATGGTGGGATGCCTCGCGCTGGTCGGGCTCGGCAAATGGCGCGAGCAAGACATGGCCGAAGCGCTGAAGGCCAGGGACCGCGCCGCACTGGGCTTGAATGCACCGCCGGATGGGCTTTACTTCGTCCGCGCAATCTATCCCGATGCCGGATGATGCGAAACGGGGCGAGGCCATGCTGAAGTTCAAGATTCCGAAAGATCTCCGCGTGAACGAGCGCGAATATCGCGCCAATATCGAAGGCATCAATATCGTGTTCGGGGCGGTTCTCGGCTTCGTCCTTGCCGGTGCGGAAACGATGACAACCGGGCAATTTTCCATCCTGCTGCTGCTCAGTGCCGCCGTGGTGATCACAATCCTTTATCTGAGCTCCAGCGAATATCGGGCCTTCTATGGCCTCATGGCCATTGCCGAGGTGGCCGCCCTCCCCTGGCTGATGCGAGAGCTCGAAATACCGCAATTGGCGAAGTTGCAGCCGACATTGGCTGTCTGGATCGCGCTGGTAATCTTTCTGGAACTGATATCCAGGCGGGACGAAAGTGCCCCGGCGAAGGAAGAGGAAAAGACCGAATGACCCATTCCAGCCGCCAGATCACATCTACATTACGCGACGACGGACAGCTGGTGGTTGAGCTGGCCGAGACAGAGCTTCCCGAGCCGAGCGGCAGCCAGGTTCTGATCCGGGTCGAGGCCGCGCCCATCAATCCCAGCGATCTGGGCCTGCTGTTCGGCCCGGCGGATCTCGAACAGGCGACCTTCGAGGATGGCCGCATCATTTGCCCGATGCCCGAAGCGGCAATGCGCGCCATGGCGGCGCGGATCGGGCAGGTCATGCCGGTCGGCAACGAAGGCGCCGGCACGGTGATTGCGGCCGGCGAGGCTCCCGGGGCCCAGGCGCTCATCGGCAAGCGCGTCGCATGCGTTCCCGGCGGCGCCTATGCCGAGCAGGTGATTGCCGATGCGCGCATGTGCATGCCCCTGCCGGACAATCTCCCCATCGAGCTGGGCGCGGCGTCATTCGTGAACCCCCTGACCGCGCTCGGTTTTGTGGAAACCATGCGCGCTGAAGGCTTTACTGCGCTGGTCCATACAGCGGCCGCGTCCAATCTGGGGCAAATGCTCGTTAAGCTCTGCGCCGAGGACGGCATTCCGCTGGTCAATATCGTGCGCTCCGAGGAGCAGGTGCAGCTGCTGAAAGGGCTCGGCGCGGAGCATGTGGTGAACTCCTCGGACGAAGGTTTCATGGCATCGCTCAGAGTAGCAATCGAAGCCACCGGCGCGCGGCTCGGCTTCGATGCGATCGGCGGCGGAACCATGGCAAGTACGATTCTGACCGCGATGGAAGCGGTTGCCGCCCGCGACATGCCATACAGCCGCTACGGCTCGTCCGAGCGCAAGAAGGTCTATGTTTACGGCGCGCTCGACATGGGGCCCACTGTGCTGACCCGCGCTTTCGGCTTCACCTGGGATGTGGCGGGCTGGCTGCTGCTTCCCTTCCTGGCGAAGCTCTCCGCCGAGGATACGATGCGGCTGCGCGGCCGTGTGGCGCAGGGCCTCACCTCGACTTTCGCCAGCCATTTCAAGGCGCGCGTGACATTGGACGAGATGCTGACGCGCGAGACGGCGCTGGCCTACAACGCCAAGGCCACGGGCGCGAAATATCTCGTCACGCCGAGCGACGCCCTCAAGTAGCGTAAGCGGCAGGGTAGAAAAATAAGCCGCGTCATGGCGGGGGCGCGGGGCCGGCCGGTGCCGGCTGCGGCGCAGGAACCTCGTCCTCGCGCCGCCCAGGATTGACCCTCACGCCCTGTTGGTCGAGCCGCAGCTCCACCGGTACCCCATCAATCTGAGTCGAAACCGAAACACCTTCACCCTGTTCGATCCTA
>DASWIR010000210.1:0-2492 GCA_036397575.1 Alteraurantiacibacter sp.
CTCGACGACACGGCGCCGGAACGGATGTTCTCGCCGGAGGGTTGAAGGGCGAGGGGGCGGGGCCATTCGCCGCAAGAGCTCTTCTGTTAGTAATCAAAATCTGACACTCGTGACATTTGATGGATCGTCACCCTCGTCATAGCGAGGTGTTGTAATTGAGGGTATCCGTGAGAGCGGTGTCCGGACCCGGGAGGCCTCCCGGGTCCGGACGGCTGGCTGTCGGATCGTGGTCACCCTATCCCTTATGGGGATGCAGTTCAGCGGGATCGCAGCCGGCCTCTTCATCGGATCCGTATGGTTGCCAGAACCAGAGGGTTCCCTGACGAGGAAGGATCGACGAAGATGGGTATATCTACCACAAGAGCGGCCGGGATCGATATCGGCAAAGCGTTCCTCGACGCTGCCTTGCATCCTTCGGGCCAAGCGATGCGGGTGCCGAACGACAGTGACGGATGCCGTCGGCTGATCGACTGGCTTCACGGGCACGGGATCGCCCGGGTCGGGCTCGAGGCTTCGGGCGGCTATGAGCGCGAAGTGCTTGCGGCGCTGCGCGGTGCCGGGTTCGAAGCGGCCTTGCTGCAGCCGCGCCAGGTACGTGCCTTTGCCACTTACCGCCTGCGTCTTGCCAAGAACGACCGGCTCGATGCCGCGCTGATCGCCGAATGCACCGCCGCGCTCGAAAGCGTGCGCGACGCGCCCGACCCGCGGCTGGAGCCATTGGCCGAACATTTGCGGCTGATCGAGCAGATCGAGGCCGACCTGGCCCGCCTCAAGACCCGCGCCGAAGCCTACCGCACGCCGCGCCTCAAGCGCTGGCTGGCCCGTGAAAGCGAACGGCTTTCCCGCCAGCTCAAGGCCGAGCTGGCGCTGCTCGCCAATCAGGTGGTCCGCCACCGGGACCTGGCCGAACGCCTGCGGCTCATCGAAAGCATCGACGGCATCGGCCGGCGCACCGCGCTCACCCTGCTCATCCTCATGCCCGAACTCGGCCGGATCGAGAGTGGCCAGGCCGCCAGCCTGGCCGGCCTGGCTCCCTTCGATCGCGAGTCGGGAAAATACTCCGGACAACGCCGCATCCAGGGCGGACGCCGCCGCGTCCGCCGTAGCCTCTTCGCCGCCGCGCTTGCCGCCAGCTTCCGATGGAACCCCGCTCTCGTCGATCTCTACCAACGCCTGCGCGCCAAGGGAAAAGCACACAAACAGGCCCTCACCGCATGCGCACGAAAACTCCTCATCTTCGCCAATGCCGTCCTTAAAAGAGGCTCCCAATGGAACACCGCTCGATAATGGTTGCTGAACTCGTTTCAGGGTCCATTTCTCCACCTGCACTGTCCGAACCAGGAGGCGCGATGGATGCTGAAACGAGTTCAGCATGACGAAGGAGGGAGACGTATCCGCCGTAGATAGAGCGCTAATCGCGCTCACCGAACAGCGCCGTCCCCACGCGGATATGCGTCGCGCCGAGCTGGATGGCTGTTTCGAAATCGCCGCTCATGCCCATCGAGCGCCCCTCCAGCCCCTGATCGCGGGCCAGTTTGTCCAGCAGCGCGAAGAACGGCGCGGGCTCGATATCGAGGGGCGGCACGCACATGAGGCCGGTCACCGGCAGCCCCGCCGCGCGGGCCTGCGCCAGCAGGGCGGGAAGTTCTGAGATCGTGCAGCCGCCCTTCTGCTCTTCCACGCCGATATTGACCTGGATGAAGCAGGGGACGCGGCGATCCGCCCTGTCCATCGCTTTAGCCAGCGCTTTCACCAGTGAGAGCCGGTCGAGCGAATGGATGCAGTCGAACAGCGCGACCGCCTCCTCAGCCTTGTTCGACTGGAGCTGGCCGACAAGGTGCAGCTCCATCTGCGGGTGAGCCTCGCGCAGCGCGGGCCATTTGCCCTGCGCTTCTTGCACGCGGTTCTCGCCGAAGGTCCGTTGGCCGGCGAGGATCAGCGGCTCGATCGCCTCGGCAGGGCGCGTCTTGCTGATCGCGATCAGCGTCACCTCATCGCGCCCGCGCCGCGCGACTTTGCAGGCATGCGCGATCCGCTCCTCGATTTGGTTGAGGCGAGAGGCTGCACTATCCATGGCGCGCGGCTATAGCGTGCGCGTGCCGACAAACCAGACCTTGCCCCAACTTTGGTTGCTTTCCGACCAGCGCAACGACGCGGTGCTCGAAGACGCGCTTATGCGCCTGCTGCGCGGCAGCGGGTTCATCTACCGGCATTATCATCTGCCGCCCGCGGAGCGCGTGGCGCGCTATTGGCAGGTCGAGCGCATCGCTCGGGCACGCGATCACACGGTGATTCTGGCCGACAGTGCACTCACGGCGCGCGAATGGGGCGCCGACGGAACCTATGGCGCCCCGCTCTCGCTCGTCCCGCGCCGCGCGGACATGCTGATGCTGGCGACCGCGCATGACATGGCCGAGATTGCCGCAGCCAACCGCGCGCGCGCCGATGCGGTGCTGCTCTCCCCCGCCTTCGCAACGGCCAGCCATCCGGAA
>DASWIR010000211.1:0-20700 GCA_036397575.1 Alteraurantiacibacter sp.
CATCGAGCACGGCGAGCGCGGCCTGACGGCGACTTTTGCTTCCGGGGCCTTGCCATTTCGCCGTTGTTCGGGCTTGCCTCTTCGATGCTGCCGGCCATGCCGATTATTCCGGCAAATCCGGGGTTCGGACCCTACATAGTGCTACTGAACGATGGCTGCCCGCTGACCGAAGAAGAAACCGCATGAAGCCCACCGATCTTTCCGAACTCAAGGCCAATGCCAATGCCATGGCAGCCCGGCTCAAGATGCTGAGCCATCCCGAGCGGCTGCTGATGCTTTGCCGCCTTGACGAGGGTGAAGCTTCGGTATCCGAGCTGGTCGAACTCACCGGCCTTTCGCAATCGGCCGTGTCGCAGCATCTCGCCATGCTGCGCGAGGAAGATGCCGTACAAATCAGGGGCGAAGCACAGACACGCTATTACAGCCTCAAGGATCCGATCGTGCGCGGTATCATTCATGCCTTGTGCGAGTTGTGCGCCGCGGACCAGCGCAACTAGAGCAAGTCGCACGATTTGTGAATCATGCGACTTGCTCCAAGTCTTCGTTATCGCATCGCCCGATGCGGAAAACCGGTTCCCACTTTTCCGCGCGATGCTTTAGGCGGCAGCAATGACGAGCGATGCCCTGCTGATAGTTTGCCCGGCCTGCGCCACCGCCAACCGTGTGCCGCGCGCAAAGCTTGCCGCCGGCGGTAAATGCGGCAAGTGCGGCGCGCCGCTGTTCGACGGGCATCCGGTGACGCTCCGCGCGTCCAATTTCGGCGCCCATGCCGTCAAAAGCGACATCCCTCTGCTGGTCGATTTCTGGGCCTCGTGGTGCGGACCATGCCGGCAGATGGCGCCCGCCTTCGAGGCCGCCGCCGCTCAGCTGGAGCCAAATGTGCGGCTCGGCAAGGTCGATACAGAAGCCGAGCAGGCGATCGGCGCGCGTTTCGGCATCCGCTCGATCCCGACGCTGGTACTGATCTCGAAAGGGCAGGAAATCGCCCGCCAGGCGGGAGCCATGCCCGCCAATGCGATCGTCGGCTGGACCCGTCAGGCGCTTGGGCGATAGTCACAAACGGGGAAATAGTAGCGGAGGAGGGACTTGAACCCCCGACACGCGGATTATGATGACGCGAACCCGTCCAGACCGCCGCAGCGAAACCGGCGGAAATCGGCCGGTTTCCGGGCCTTCTGCCGGGAATCGCGTTCTTGTTTTGATAACCCTGAAGCGCTATATCCACGCAATGATCCAAGCTGAATTGGGTTGTCAGGATCGATGATGACAGGCGTAGCGACAAAGGTGCTTACGACAGTGAACGCCCCGTATGGGACGAACCTGTCCGCGCATCAACTCGCCGCAATGATCACCGATCCGAAGAGCGCGAGCGATTTCAACGCGCCGGTCTTCTCCTTCTTTTCCGAAGTGCCTCCTGCCCTGCAGAAGCAATTCATGAAGAGCATGGGCGTGAACGAAGCGCAGGCGAGCAAAGTCGCCGGCCAGCTTTCCAAGCTCTCGGGCTACACGCTGCCGTTAGCGGCCTGAGGCCATGTCCGAAGGACGGCCAAGCGAGTGGCCGGCACTTTTCGACATCGCGATCCGTATCCTTTCGCATTTCGAACGGACGGCCGGCTTCATGCCAGCCTGGACGTTTGGCGGGGGCACCGCGCTGATGCTGGAGATCGACCATCGTGAAAGCCATGACATCGATCTCTTCATCGAGGATCCGCAGGTGCTGCCGTTCCTCAATCCCGAGACGCAAGGCATCCCGCTTGAACGACGTCCAGACACCTACGAGACCGACGGCGCCGGGGTTCTGAAGCTGGCCTATAAGAATCTCGGTGAGATAGACTTCATCTGCTGCGCGAACATCGTGGATACGCCGGCCGTGCAGCGGGAGGTACGCGGACATACCGTTCGCCTCGAAACCCCGGCCGAAGTCATCGCCAAGAAGGTCTATTATCGCGGCTGGAATTTTCAGCCTCGCGATATGTTCGACCTCGCCGCCGTCAGCCAGCATTTCGGACCAGACTACGTTCTCGCGGCCCTCCGGCAATGCGGGAGCGAGCGCTGCCAGACAGCGTTGCAGACCATCGAGAATGCGGCCCCGGCATTCGTCGAAAAGATGAACAGTCAACTCATGTTTCGCGAGTCAACGCGGCATCTCGTTGGCCGCGCCCGCGACATCAGCCGCAACCTTCTCGCCCAGGCCCTCCCGGACTCGGAAACGCGCTGAAACAGCTGCCCGACCAAGTGCTTCCGCGCATGTACCTGCCATGAGCGGGTCAAAATGCGAGGTTTGTGCTGATTCGCGAAATGGTAGCGGAGGAGGGACTTGAACCCCCGACACGCGGATTATGATTCCGCTGCTCTAACCAGCTGAGCTACTCCGCCCCGGAAAAAGGGCACGCAATGCGCGGCAGGCGGCGCATTTAGGGTGCAGCCCTTGCCCGGTCAACTGCAGATATGGTTGTCCCGCGGCGGGACGCCTCGCACTCGCGCAAAACTCTTAATCTTTCATCAGCCATGCAAAGCATAGCACCGTTCGAACGGCGCGCTTTTGCCGTAGCGACAAGGGTTAACGCAGCTTGGCCAGCAAAGCACTCGACCGGCGGGAGGAAGCCGCACAACGGCTGCGTCCGGCATTGCCGCAAACCGGTATGCGGCTGGCTGCACGATCTTCCGCTCACTTCACCGATCCGCAAGCGCTCATGCAATGGAACGCTCTGGCCGATCGGGCGAGCACGCCAAACCCGTTTTACGAAAGCTGGTACCTCCTGCCTTCGCTGCGCGCGCTGGACCCGCACGGCGACGTAACCCTGCTGTGCCTGGAGGCGGACGGCGTATTGTCGGGACTGCTGCCGGTCCGGCGCGAGACGACCTACTATTCCTACCCCTTCCCCAACCTGCGGGGCTGGGCACATGCCAATTGCTTCGTCGGCGCCCCCCTGGTGGCAAAAGGCTACGAGGTGGCGTTCTGGCGCGCGCTGTTCCGCTGGGCGGATGAGAACGCCGGTGCCGGCCTGTTCTTCCATCTCGCCAATATTCCGCTGGACGGCTCCCTGTATGACGGCCTGCGCGAAGTTCTGGCCGAACAGGGGCGCGACGCCGCTCTGGTCCACAGCGAAGAGCGGGCCATGCTTGAAAGCGATCTGACATCCCAGGCCTATTTCGAGGCGGCGCTGAAGGCCAAACGGCGCAGCGAGCTGGAACGCAAGCGCCGGCGGCTTTCCGAACTGGGCGAAATCACGATCACGCGGCAGAACGATGCGGCCGGCATCGAGGAATGGAGCCGCCGGTTCCTGGCGCTCGAACAGGCAAGCTGGAAAGGCCGCGCCGGATCGGCGCTCGCCTGCGATCAGGCAAATGAAACGCTGTTTTGCGAAGCGCTGTCCGGCGCCGCTGCGCGCGGCCGGCTCGAACGTCTCGAACTCTCGCTGGACGGGAGGCCAGTCGCCATGATGACGACGTTCCTCGCGCCGCCCGGAGCATTCGGTTTCAAGACCGCCTTCGACCAGGAATTCGCGCGCTTTTCCCCCGGCGTGCTGTTGCAGCGCGAGAACCTTGCGCTGTTGGAACGCCCCGACATCGACTGGTGCGACAGCTGCGCCGCCGAAGACCATCCCATGATCGACCATTTCTGGCGCGAGCGGCGCACTATCGGGCGAATTTCCATCGCGATTGGCGGCCGGCTGCGCCGGGCGGGCTTTGCCGCCATCGCCAGAGCGGAGAAAGGGACCAGGCTGTGAACATGCAGACTATACCGCTGACGCCCGCCGGGCCGGTGTTCGATGCCGAAACCTGCAGGCTTTTCGCTGCATCCTATCCGGAAAGCCCGCAAAAGCTGAGCCATCGCCTGCGAACCAACCCTCTTCTTTCGCTGGAGGCCATCGTCCTGCTCGCCGAAAGCCTTCCGGAAAAGTCGGTTCACTACAACAAGGGCGATCTTTCGATCGGCGGCGAAGGTGAGCGTCAATCCAGCGCCTGTTCGATCGGCGAGGCGATCCGGAACGTCGAGACCAGCGGCAGCTGGGCAGTGCTCAAGAATATCGAACAGGCGCCGGAATATGCCGCACTGCTTCGGGAAGTCCTGGCCGAGCTGCGTCCGCTGATCGAGCAGCGGACCGGGCGGCTGCTGCACATCGAAGGGTGGATCTTCGTTTCCAGCCCCAACGCAGTGACGCCGTTCCATTTCGACCCCGAGCACAACATCCTGATGCAGCTGAATGGCCGCAAGGAAATGACGGTATTTCCGGCCAGCGACACGCTTTACGCAGCCGACGAAGCACACGAAGCCTTCCATACCAGCGGCAAATACGAGCTTTCCTGGAGTGAAGTTCTTGCAGCCGGCGGAGAGACTTATTCGCTGGCCCCAGGCGAAGCGCTGCTGGTGCCTGTCAAAGCACCGCATTATGTGCGCAACGGGCCGGCCCCTTCCATTTCGCTGTCGATCACCTGGCGCAGCCAATGGAGCTTCGATGAGGGCGATGCGCGGATTTTCAACCGCTTTCTGCGGCACTTCGGATTCGCCCCCGCACCGCCGCGGCGCTGGCCGCAAAGCAACCGCGCCAAGGCCTGGGCATGGCGAATATTGCGGCGTTTGGGCGCCGGCGAAACGGATAGCCCCGCCAAGCCGTAGCGGCAGGTTCCGAGCGCGGTTGACCCGCACCGATTTGCCGCCCTACTTCGCTTGCAATGGCCGACACCGCTCCCCCTCGCCTCTCGCCGGAAGAACTCGTTTCCGATCTGGTCGAACTGCTCAACATTCAGCCGGCCGGGCAGGACGAGCGGGGCGAGCACTTTACCGGCCGCCGCAAGAAGGGCGGCGTGGGCCGCGTCTTCGGCGGGCAGGTCATAGCACAGGCGCTGGGCGCAGCGGAGCATACGGTGGAGGACGACCGCCAAGCCCATTCGCTGCATGCCTATTTCCTGCGTGGCGGGAGCGAGGACCACGAGATCGATTTCCGCGTGCGGCGCGATTTCGACGGCGGCAGCTTCTCCAACCGCCGCGTGGTGGCGAGCCAGCAGGGCCGGCCGATCCTTTCGCTCACCGCCAGCTTTCAGCGTCAGCAAGAGGGCCTGACTCACCAGACCCCGCAAATGCCCGACGTACCCGCCCCCGAAACGCTCGAGCCGGACGAAGCGCGCCGCATGCGGCTTGCCGAGCATCTCAAAGGGCGGGTGCGCCAATTCGCGCTGCTGCAATGGCCGATCGAGACACGATCGGTCGGCGAACCCCAATGGCTGGCGGCCGGACCGAAGGAACCGATCAGCCACGCCTGGTTTCGCGCGGCAGCGGCGTTGCCCGACGATGAGCGCATCCACCGCGCCGTGCTGGCCTATGCCAGCGACATGCAGCTGCTGGGCACCGCAACTTTGCCGCATGGGAAGAGCATGTGGCGCGGAGAGCTGAAGCTCGCCAGCCTCGATCACGCGATCTGGTTCCATGCGCCGTTCCGCGCCGATGAGTGGCTGCTTTATGCAACCCAAAGCCCCTGGTCGGGCGGGGCGCGAGGCTTCGCCCAGGGGCAGATCTTCAACCAGGACGGGAGACTGGTCGCCAGCGTTGCGCAGGAAGGGATGATGCGCGAGGCGTGAACCCGCTTAGGTCCGGACCCTGATCTAATGCGCTATCAGTACCGGCAGAGGCGGCTCGTTCAGCAATCCGTTCGTTACTCCGCCGAACACGATCTCGCTAAGCCGCGTGCGGCCATAAGCGCCGCTCACGACATAGCCGGCCTTGCGTGCCCGCGCCGCGGCAAGCAGCGTTTCGGCTACTGTCTCATCGCCGAGCGGCAGTTCGACCATTTCGCAACCGATCCCATGCCGCGAAAGATATTCCGCGCCATCGACACTCGGCAGATCGGCCCTCGCCTTCTGCTTCTCGCTAATTACGGTTGCGAGATAAACGGCGCTCGCTTCCGCCAATAGCGGCGTCGCCGAGCGCAGTGCCCGCGATGCTTCGGGTGAACCGTTCCACGCAACCAGTGCCGGGGCGGACGGGTCGAAACCTCTGGCCGACGGCGGCACGGCCAGAACCGGCGTGCGCGAATGGATCGCCACCGCGCCCGCCAGCGGCGAGGGGCCGCCGCCCAGACCGTCGGGCCGCTGCGTGCCGACCACTACAAGGTCGCTCAGAGTCGCGAATTCGAGGAGGTTCGCATCGGCATTGCCCAGTTCCTCCACCCAGTCCCAGCGCGCATCCTCGGCCTGCAGGCGCGCTTCCAACCTGGAGCGCAGCTCTTGCGCCTGTTCGCGAATGACCGGAACCATTTCCGCCGCCACCGTGCCGAACATGTCGCCTGGGACGGCAAAATCGAAGGACACGGAATGGAGGCATGTGACATGCCCGTCGAAATTGCGGGCAAGGTCGAGCGCGGCCTGCATCCGTGCATCGAATGAGGCATCGTGACCGATATGAAGAAGGATCGATTTCATCGCCATTGCTCCCATAATGCTTGGCGCGGGATCTCGGGTCCGGACACTGATTCCAAACGATGCTGGCCTCATTGATATGGCTCAAGCGGTACAAAAGCGCCACAGGACGCCCGGCGTAATTTCTTCCCCTATTGATAGTAGTTTGCAGGTTGATTATTAGCACTGCAACCACATTGACGAACCTTTCGTTCGGCGGTGCGGCCAAGAAGACCGAAAGAGCCAGGCCACGAAAGCCCGGTCGTCCATTTTTTCAGGGAGGATTTTCATGCGCATCAACACCCGAATTGCCCGTGCCGTTCTCACAAGTTCGAGCGCGCTGTCCCTCTTGGCGATCCCCTATGCGGCGCAGGCTCAGCAGGGCACCGGGGGGGCGGAAGCCGAAGACTCGAGCGATGGCCAGCCGATCATCGTTACCGGTTCGCGCATCGTCCGCCGCGATTACGAAGCGAACAGCCCGATCGTTACAGTGGGTGACGAGCTTCTGAAGAACACCGGTACCGCGGCGATCGAAACCAGCCTCAACAAGCTGCCGGCATTCACACCGGTGCAGACACCCTCCCTTGGCGGAGACATCCAGCCCACCGCCACCAATACGCCCGGGGCCGCGACAGTCTCGCTGCGTAGTCTTGGCACCAATCGAAACCTGGTACTGGTGGACGGCCGCCGGGCGACACCGGCCAATGCGCTGGGCGTAGTGGACATCAACACGATCCCCGCAGCCGCAATCGACCGCGTGGAAATCATCACCGGCGGCGCTTCGGCGACGTATGGCGCGGACGCCGTGGGCGGCGTTGTCAACTTCATCCTCAAGAAGGATTTCGAAGGTCTCGAGCTCGACGGTCAGATGGGCATCACCGATCGCGGCGACGGCTTCGAATATTCGATCAGCGGCCTGATGGGTGCCAATTTCGACGATGGCCGCGGCAATGTGACCATTGGCCTCTCGATGAACGACCGTGCCTCGGCCGATCAGATCGAGCGCGAGTGGTTCGTCGATGTGTGGGAGGATCCCCGCTTCACAGGCACCGAGTTCTTTCCTGATTTCTCCGGCTTCCAGCCTTTTGGCGGCATCAACCCGACGCAAGCCTCCCACGATGCGCTCTTCGGCGCAGGGGCAGTCGCGACCGGATCCCGCCTCTATTTCAATGCCGACGGGACAGCCTTTACCGGCTTCTTCCAGAGTCCTCCCGGCGGCGCATTCCGTTTCGATGGGGACCTGACCGGCCCGAAGTGGAAGCAGCTCGCCGATGGCACGCTGGGGCAGAATTTCCTCGACGGATATGCCCAGCTGCCGCTGACGCGCTATAACATCTATGCCCGGGGAAATTACGAGATCAACAACTGGATCGGCGTGTTCGGCCAGGCAACCTTCGCCCATGTGAGTACCAATACCGTTCAACAGCCATCGCCTTCTGTGAATGGTTGGGCGGGTCTGGTTCCCGCATCCAGCCCGGTGCCGCAGGAGCTCCGCGATATCCTCGATAGCCGTGTGATTCCGGTCGGCACTGCGCCGGCTATTCTGGACCTGCTCAATTGCAATCCGGCGGCGGTTCCGGGGGCGCCGGGCTCGGGCGCGAGCTGCGACTGGCAGCTGACTTATTATCTCGACTACACCAACCGCGAATCCCGCACCGAAGTTTCGACCTACAATATGGTGGCAGGCTTCGAAGGCTACATTCCGGACACCGACTGGACCTGGGATCTTTCGGTCAATCACGGAGAGTCCGAAACCTTCACGATCATTACCGGCACGGCCTCGCTGGCTCGCTTCCGCGAAGTGATCTCGGCACCGAATTGGGGCGCGGGATTCGTTGGCACGGGCAATGCGGCCTTTGGCGGTTTCGGCGCATCCACCGCGACCTGCACCAGCGGTTTCGACCCGTTCGATCTCGACCTGGTGATCAGCGAAGACTGCCAGCAAGCGATTGCCGCAGACCTCAAGAACCGCTCGACAATGCGGCAGACGGTTGTCGAGTTCAACGCGCAGGGCGGGTTGATCGAACTGCCTGCAGGGCAGCTTCGCGCCGCAGTTGGCGCCAGCTACCGCGAAAATGACTACGAGTTCATCAACGACACACTGACGACGCAAGGGGGTTCGTTCCTCGACCAAGCCATCGGCATTTATCCGAGCGGGAATTCGGAAGGCCATATCAACGTCAGGGAACTCTATGGCGAATTGCTGATCCCCGTACTGAGCGGCATCACCGGCATCGAGAGCCTCGAACTCAATATCGGCGCCCGCACCTCCGACTACAATACAACCGGCAACAGCTTCACCTGGAAAGCGATGGCCGACTGGGAGGTGACCGACTGGCTACGGCTGCGCGGTGGCTACAACAAGGCAGTTCGCGCGCCGAATGTGGCGGAACTGTTCCTTGCGCCGCAACAGACCTTCACCGCAGCGGGCGGTGGTGATGTCTGCCGTCTGAACAACACGCTGCCCTATTCGGCAAACCCGGATGTCAATTCCAATGCCGCGAATGTCGAGGCGGTCTGCCGCATCCTGATGGATCAGACGATCGCGGGCACTTCGACTACTTTCTATTCGAACCCGCAATTCTACAATGCGCTGGGCCCCGCATTTGCCTTCCCCACACTAGTCGGCAATCCGGATGTCCAGCCGGAAGAGGCGAAAACCTGGACGGCGGGCGCAGTGATCAATTCGCCCTTCGGCAGTGAGATGCTGAGCCGCCTCAGGCTTGCGGTCGACTATTACAACATCAAGATCGACAATGCGATCGGGCCGCTGACGCTGGATACGGCGCAGCGCTTCTGCTTCGACCCGACCTTCAATCCGGCGATTTCGAACGACCCGGCGGCGGCGGCGGCAGCCTCGTTCTGCCAAGCAATCGGGCGCGTGGCCGGAGACGGCGCACTGGGCAACGTACAGGTCACCTATCTCAACAATGGCCGGGTCCGCACCGAGGGTATCGACGTTCAGTTCGACTGGGCCTTTCCGCTCGGCCCAGGCGACTTCAGCATCAATAGTATTTTCAACTACCTGATCACGCTGAAATCCGCACCGCTGCCGGAAAGCGCTGGTGCAGCGGGGCAACTGGTCGAATATGCTGGCACCCTCGGCCCGGCTGGCAGCAATGCGGTGGCCGAGAACGGCCTCAATCCCGGCTCATTCCGCTGGAAGCTGCTGACCAATTTCGGGTACTCGATCGGTCCGGCGACGATCGGCCTGCAATGGCAGCACCTGCCCGCGGCAAAGTCGATCGCCTACCCATCCAATCCCAACACGCCGTTTGTCGGCAGCGAGGCATATGATCTGTTCAATCTGAACGCCAGTTACTCGATCACCGACAATGTCGTGATCCGCGCAGGCGTGGACAATCTGTTCGACAAGGCTCCGCCCCTGACGGAGTACAACGCCTCGTCCACCGGCCTTGCGAACACGATTGGCGGCTTTCCGATCAACTCCTTCTTTTTCGACCTGATCGGCCGACGCTACTACGCCGGTGTGAACATGAAGTTCTGATACAGCGAACGAGGCTTTGGAAAAGGCCGGCCTCTCCCCTCAAGGGAAGGGCCGGTCTTTTCATGTTGGGATTGGCAATACCCGCGCGGTTGCGATTTGGTTTTCGCTGCATAAGCTCGGTGGGAGCACGGCCGGCGGGCAATGCCTAGTTGACCGGCCCACAAACTGGAAGGAACCTTTGTATATGTCGGCGATCGGGCCTTCCGACGGAACCGAACCGCTATACGCACGGTGCCGTTCGCGCACCGGCCTGATTGTCGAGCTCGAAGTGCTCGACATCTCGCCCTTCGGCTTCATGGTCGACCGGCGGACGTGGTCTGTCAGGCAGGACGAACGCATCCTGGTCAAGTTCCCCGAACTCGCCTTCCTTCCCGCCACCGTGCTTTGGGTGGAGGACGACAAGGCAGGTCTGGTATTCGAACGGCCGCTTTACGAACCGGTGCTCGATCACATGATGCGGCAGACCGCTGCCCGCAAGCGGCGTGCCTGATCGCCCTCCCCCCAAATCACCCGCCTGGATGATAGAAGTCCCACACAGCCTGTGCCACCGCCTCGCTGACGCCTGCCGCGCGCTTCAGGTCGTCTAGCGCTGCGGCGCGCACCTTGCCCGCCGTGCCGAAATGGAGGAGCAGCGCGCGCTTCCTTGCCGGGCCGATGCCGGGAATTTCGTCGAGCGGTGAAGCGGAGATCGCCCGGCTGCGCTTCGCCCGATGCGCGCCGATCGCGTAACGATGCACCTCGTCACGCAGGCGCTGGAGCAGAAACAGCACCGGCGAATTTGTCGGCAGGGTCTTTTCCCGCCCGTCGGAGAAATGGAAAACCTCGCGCCCCTCCCGGCCATGATGCGGCCCCTTGGCGATGGCGATCAGCGGCACGTCCTCGATCCCCAGTTCCTCCAGCGTATCGCGCACGGCCGACATCTGCCCCTTCCCGCCATCGATCAGCACGAGGTCCGGCCAGACCGCCCGGTCGCCAATCGTCTCCCGGTCGGGATCATCCTTAATCGCACGCGCGAAACGCCGCGCCATCACTTCGCGCATCATCCCGAAATCGTCGTTCGACTGCGCTGTCCTGATATTGAACTTGCGGTACTGATTCTTGAGGAACCCTTCGGGCCCGGCGACCACCATCGCGCCGACCGCCTTGGCGCCCTGGATATGGCTATTGTCGTAAATCTCCACCCGCTGCGGCTGCTCGGCCAGCTCGAGGAAATCGGCCATCTCGCGCCAGGTCTTCGCCTTGGTGCCGCTTTCCGCCAGCCGCCGGTCGAGCGCTTCGGTCGCATTGCGGCTGGCCTGTTCCATCAGCTTGCGCCGCTCGCCTCGCTGGGGCACCGAGATTTCGACTTTGCGCTCGGCAATCTCGCTGAGCGCTTCTTCCAGCAAGGCCTGTTCGGGCAGTTTTCGGTCGGCCAGCACCACGCGCGGCGGCGGCACTTCCTCGTAGAATTGCATCAGCACATTGGCGAGCACCTCGTCCTCGTCGACGCCGCTGGTGTGGCTGGGGAAGAAGGCACGGTGCCCCCAATTCTGCCCGCCGCGAATGAAGAAAGCCTGGATACCGACCTGCCCGCCCTTGCTGGCCAGCGCGAATACATCCGCATCTCCCACCCCCCTCGCGTTGATCGCCTGGCTGCCCTGAATGAAGGTCGCTGCGCGCAGCCGATCGCGCAGAATAGCCGCAGTCTCGAAATCGAGCGTCTTCGCCGCTTCCTTCATCTGCCGCTCGATCTCGGCCTGGACGGCGCCCGACTTGCCGGAGAGGAAATCTTTCGCCTGACGCGCCAGCGCACGGTAGCCTTCCTTGTCGATACGGCCCACGCAAGGGGCGGAGCAACGGCGGATCTGGTAAAGCAGGCAAGGCCGGTCGCGCCGTTCGAAAAAGCTGTCGGTGCAGCTCCGCAGCAGGAACAGCTTCTGCAGCGCATTGATCGTGGTGTTGACCGAGCCTGCACTGGCGAAGGGTCCGTAATAGTCGCCTTTGGCCTTCCGTGCGCCGCGGTGCTTCATAATCCGCGGAAAGTCGTGATCTGCCCGCAGCAGGATGAACGGGAAGCTCTTGTCGTCGCGCAGCAGAACATTGAATGGCGGGCGGAATCGCTTGATCAGCTGCGCTTCGAGCAGCAACGCCTCAGCCTCCGAATTGGTGGTGACGATCTCCATGCTGCGGGTCTGCGCAACCATGCGCTGCAGCCGCACCGGCAGGCGCTCGACCTGAGTGTAATTGGCGACGCGGTTTTTCAGCACCCGCGCCTTGCCGACATAGAGCACGTCGCCGCGTATATCGAGCATGCGGTAGACGCCCGGGACCGACTTCAGCGTCCGCACCGTGTCGCGGATAGCCCTTACTCCCGTCTCCAGATCGGGCTGGGCGCTGGCGACGGTGTAGGTGGCGCGCTCCTCCAGAAAGCGTTCGGCACCTCTGGGATGGTGCGGAGTTCCTGCGGGAGTGCGTGACATGGTTGATAGCCAGATAGGGCCTGATGTCGTTTATCTCAATTCGCAGCAAAGCGCATATGATTGTGTCAGAATGTAAAATCGGCGCTAGGCCGGAAGCTTTCGCTTTCATCCACAAAGTTAATCCACTACTTATCCACAGTTAGGGCCGACTTAATCGAGTCGCTCCATCAGGGTCGCGTGAGGGGCAAACGCGCATGCTCGACGAAACCGAAGTGAATTCGCACGACTGGCCGGGCGCGGGATCGTCTGGGTCCGGCGGCAACCGTTTGGACGAACACCCTTCGGTCATCTTGCGCGATCTCTGCTCCCGCCCGCTTCCCCCCGGCCATGTGATCACTTTCGCGAACGAGAAGGGCGGCGTCGGCAAATCGACGCTTGCCTTCCATGCCGCGATTGCGTTGGCTAGCGAAGGTGCATCGGTGCTGGCGATCGACCTCGACCGGCGGCAGCAGACACTCCACCGAACTCTGGAGGCGCGCGAAGCCACAGCTCGCGCGCTCGATGCAAAACTGGCCTGCCCGACCCATTTCGTGCTCGAGCAGCAAAACGCCGCGCAAATGAATCAGGAAATCCTGCGGGTCGGCGCCAATTTCGATTTTCTGGTGATCGATGTCGCCGGTCATGACTCCCCGATCGCCCGCCGTGCCATCGCCATGGCCGATACGCTGGTGACCCCTATCAACAGCTCGCATGCCGATCTCGATCAGCTGGGCCGTTTCAGCCCGGTGACGAGGAAGCTGCAGCGGGTCGGCCAGTTCGGTGCCCTGGTGCAGGCACTGCAGGACGAACGCGAAAAACGCCACATGGGCCGGTTCGACTGGATTGTGGTGCGCAACCGGCTGCGCAATTGCGAAAGCCGTCAGATTTCACATATCGACGAGGCGCTGGCGCAGCTTTCGCGCATTTCCGGCTTCCGCCTCGGCAAGGGATTGAGCGAGCGCGTCGCCTATCGCGAACTTCTGCCATTCGGCCTGACGCATCTCGATCTGAAGAATATCCGCGGCCTTGCCCGGCTGCGCGCCCGTACGGGCGACGAGCTGGGCCAGCTGATGCGCGATTTCTGCCTCCCCGGGATCGAACCGGAGAAAGCGCCCGCGGCCGGCCCGCGGCGCGGCCGGATGGGGCAGCGCACCGCTCAGAATTACCGCAACCGGCTTGAGCATCACCTCGGAGTCGTGGGCTGACGGCGGTGGCATGGCCGTGCCAGCCGGTCAGAAGATCTTGCGGATCTCGAATTCGATAAAACGGCCCGCCGGGTCCAGCAGGAACGCCTGGTAGGATAGCGGCACCTCGCCATTGCTGTCGGTCACGCGCTGGCGGGCATCGAACAGATTATCCACCCCCAACGACACGCGAACATTCTTCAGGAAAGGCATCTTCTCGACCAGCTTTTCTTGCCGGCCAAGATCGGCAAACATGCGCAGGTCGAAAGTCAGCAAGTCGCCGAAAAACAAGTCGGTGCTTCCTGGCAGGCCGCTGCCGTCGATCCGGGTCGGCCCCGCGTAATTCGCCGACAGCCGAGTGCCGAAACCGTTGTAAAATAGACCGCCCGCCAACTCAGTGCTGTGGCGCGGCGTACCCCCGCTACCCAGCGCATCGCCATCGAGCAGGTCGAGCGTGGGGCCGCCAGGGGTGACCAGCACCGTGCTGTCCAGCTGGATCGTGTGGTTGATATTCGCAAACCAGCGCCCGCCATTACCGCCACCGCCCGGGCCGAAGCCGCCGGGACCGCGACCACCACGGCCACCGCGCGCGGCCCGCTCGCCGCCTCCCGCTGGAGCCGCAAGTCCAGGCGGACCATCACCGCTGCAGATACGCTCGCGAAACTCCGCGACGCGCTCCGCATCGATCTCGCCCTGCTCATTGCGGAAACGCGCCTGCATCTGCTCGGGCAGCTCGGCGATCATTTCCTCGGGCGTCTTACGCGCTTCGCCCGGCTGCGGATCGGCACAGAATTGCGCACGAATGGCAGCAAAGCGCTCCGGATCGAAGGCTGGCTGGCCATCGCTGCTGCAGATGCGGGTGCGGAATTCGGCCACGCGGGCCGGATCGATCTCGCCCTGATCGTTGCGGAAACGCGCCTGGAACCGGTCAGGCAATTGGGCAATCATCTCTTCGGGCGTCTGACCACCTTGAGAAGGATCGCTGCACAACCGTTCGCGCAGCTCCTGAAAGCGCTGCGGATCGAAACCGCCGGCCGTATTTGCATCTCCGGGTCCGCGGGGGCGGCTGGTGGGAGGATTGCCGCCCCCGCGGTTGGAAACACCGGATCCACCACTCGAAGATCCGATGCTCCCGGAGATGTTGAGGCCGAATTGCAGGCGCGAACTCTTCTGCTCGGCGAGCGTGATCGGCCGACGGTCGAGCGCGATGAGGCGCCCGGTCGTGTCGCGTGTCACCCGATCGGGGAATGCGGCCTCGATTTCCGGCGTCAGTACCGGAAAGGCGGAGGTCACATTATCCGAATGATTGCGGAAATAGTTCACCTGCAGCCGGGCGCCTTCGATGGGCAGCTCCCAGTTGGCGCCGATGATCCAGTCGCGCTGGGTCTCCGCCACGAGGCCGGGATTGCCACCGCTGGTGATGTTGGCAAGCACGGTCTCGCTATTGACGAGATCGAACACCGGAACGTTGGGCGTGACGATTTCAGGATTGCCAAGCTGGGTCAGCGAAGGCGCCGCATCGCGCGTCACCCGCGTGGCGCTGAGGGTAAGCTTTTCGGTCACACCCCAGGTAAGCCCCGCGCTCCAGTCGGTCAGTGTGCCGAAATCGGAAAGGTGGTCGACCCCGGCGTTGAGGTTGAGCGTGAGATCACCGATCGCCGCCCAATGGTCGTCGCGCACGCTGGAAATCGGTATGCCGAGATTGATCCCAGCGGAGAGATCGCCGCGCGTCAGATCGGTCACCAGCCCCGGATTGCGCGTGTCCTCGCTCTCGATATTGTTCCATGCATATCCGGCATCCAGCGTCACATTGACCCCGCCGGCGGGTAGCCAGATCGGCTGGCCGATCATCGTCACCAGCGTCTTGGCTTCATGCGAGAGGGTACTCGCCTCGTCGAAGCCTGCATCGCCGATGCCGGTGATCGGGCCATCGATCGGGAACAGGCCCGCCGCCGCATCGGCGACCAACGCGCCGGTGTCGGCACGGCGGGAGATCACCGAACTCGTGTCGGTGCGGCCGGCATCCACCGTCGCGGTAAGCTGCCAGCCGCCGACCGGCGCGTTGAGCGTGGCCGCGGTGGATAGCGTGTCCGTGCGCGTGTCCTGCATCAGCGGGTCGTCTTCGTTGAAGCTGCGCAGCAGGCTGTTGCCGGCAGGATCGGTCAGCAGCACCGTATCGAGCCCGAACAGGCTCATCGAATCGTTGCGCTCCGCAGTGAGGTTGAGGCTGAGCGAGCTGCCCGCCTCGCTCAGCTGGGTCGACCAGTTGCCGGTGAATTCGAGAGCTGAACTATCCGCGATGAGGCTGCGATAACCGGCGGGATCGGGATCGGTGGCGAGATCCGGCTGATCCGCCTGGATCACGCCCCGCTCACTCTCGTTCAGCAGGCTGACATCGTTCCATTCCAAATTGAGGTTGAGCCGGTTCGGCCCATCGATCTTCAGATAGGTCGCCTCGACTTCCTTGCGCGAATAGCCGCCGCGATCCGGCTGCCCATATTCGAGTTCGATTTCCCTGCTGGAAAACCCGTCCTTCAGAATGAAGTTTATAACCCGCGCATCGGGTGGATAGCCGAAGCGCTGGGCCACTTCCTCCGGCAGGATCTCGATCTTTTCGACCGCTTCGGGAGGGTATGAGCGCATCTCGCGAAAGCTGGAGACGCGCACGCCGTTCACCAGGAATACCGGCGGACCGCTGCCACGCCCGCGCGCGCTGCCGGTCTGCGATCCCAGCGCCTGAATGAGCTCGCCCAGCGAGCCCGCGCCATAGGCGGCGATATCCTCCTGGTCGAGTTCCTCGATCGGAGCCTGCGGCGCATCGACCCGCCCGGCAAGGCTTTCCGCGATCACGATGATATCTTCGTCGCTGAACGCCTCCTCCTCCGTCGCGGCTTCCTGCCCATGGGCCGCAGACGCGGCGAGAACCGCGGCGACGGCAAGAACGGATGCGCTATAAGGGGCAATGTGCCGCAATTTCTTTTTCCCGGACAAAGTCAACTAGCAATGTGCTCCTTGCCCTATGTCGACGATTGGGTGCGGTGCACAAGGCGGGTTCGTGTAATAAAGTGTCGCAAATTTCTGGCGCCCGAACGACAATCCGGCATTCCTAAAGGAAGCGTGCGGAACCGTTAACTTCCCTCAAGGCTTCCCTTTTCGCCGCCTCGCGGCTATGCGCGCCGCCATGAACCAAAAGACGACCGGATATTCCCGCTAGATGGCCAAGGAAGAGCTTCTCGAAATGCGCGGCAAGGTGATGGAGCTATTGCCCAACGCCATGTTCCGCGTCGAGCTGGAGAACGGCCACGAAGTGCTGGGCCACACGGCCGGCAAGATGCGCAAGAACCGGATCCGCGTGCTGGTGGGCGATGAGGTATTGTGCGAGCTCACACCCTACGACCTGACCAAAGCGCGCATCACCTATCGCTTCATGCCCGGCCGGGGCGGCCCGGGCCCGCAATAGCCGGCCGCGCGGATGGGCGCGGCCTCTCCTGTGTTTGAACTCGTACTCGCTTCGGCCAGCCCGCGGCGGCGGGAACTGCTTGCACGCCTTGGGATCGAGCCCGACGCCGTGCTTGCCGCCAATATCGACGAGACGCCGCTGAAAGGCGAGCTGCCGCGCGCCTATACCCAGCGCATGGCCCGCGAAAAGGCCATGGCCCTGTCGGATGGCAAACGCTTCTTCCTATCCGGCGACACGGTCGTCGCGGCGGGCCGCAGGATCCTGCCCAAGGCGGAAGACGAGGCCACCGCGCGGCAATGCCTTGGATTGCTCTCCGGCCGCCGCCACAGGGTGTTGTCTGCCATTGCGCTCGCCGCGCCCGACGGGAAAATCCGGGAACGGCTGTCCGAAAGCATGGTCCGCTTCAAGCGCCTCTCGCCCGAAGAAATCGACGCCTATCTCGCCAGCGGCGAATGGCACGGCAAAGCAGGCGGCTATGCGATCCAGGGCCGAGCCGAAGGGCTGGTCGCCTCGCTCCAGGGCAGCCATTCGGGAGTGGTCGGGCTGCCGCTGTTCGAAACGCGCTCCCTGCTCAAATCTGCCGGCTTTCCGGTCGGTTGAGCGCGATGGGCTGGTTCGTCGAGGAAGGGATTGGCGAGGAGCGCGCGATCTTCGTCCAGGCCGAGCGTATCTATGCCGCGCAGATCGAATGGCCCGGCGGGCTGCGCGCGGGCGAAGTTGCCGAGGCGAAGCTGATACGCCGCGCCGCAGGCAGCTCTCGCGGCGTCGCCCAATTCGCAAGCGGAGAAGAAGCGCTGATCGACGGCCTTCCGCGTTCGTCCAGCGAAGGTGCGCCGATCCGCGCCGAAATCACGCGCGCGGCCATCGGCGAGTCCGGCCGCCGCAAACGCGCCCTTTGCCGGCCGAGCGATGCGCCGCTTCGCCCCGCCCCGACCCTGGCAGAACGCCTGCGTACGGAAAACCGCACGGTCACCGAGATACGCCGCTTCCCGGTCGAAGGCTGGGACGAACTGATCGGCGAAGCGATGGCACAGCGGATCGAGTTCCCCCGCGGCGCCCTGCTGCTTTCGCCGACTCCGGCCATGACTACGATAGACGTGGACGGAGAACTCGATCCGCGGGCACTTGCGCTGGCCGCCGTACCAGTGGTCGGCGAAACGTTGCGGCGCCTCGATATCGGGGGCTCGGTCGGCATCGACTTTCCGGGCCTGGGCGCGAAGGAGGACCGCAAGCTGGTCGACAATGCGCTCGATGTTGCTCTGGCCGGCTGGCCGCATGAACGCACGGCGATGAACGGCTTCGGCTTCGTCCAGCTCGTCGCCCGGTTGAAGCGCCCCTCCATCCTCCACCGCGCAACGCTCGATCCCGCCGGGATGTCCGCCCGCCTGCTGCTGCGGCAGAGCGAAATGCTCGAGGGATCAGGCGCACTGCTGCTTACCTGCCATCCGGATGTCGAGGCAAAGCTGCGGCCCGAATGGCTGACCGAACTCGCACGCCGTACAGGCCGCGAAGTGAGAATCGAGAGCACTCCCGCCCTTGCGATCGAGGCCGGGCAAGCCCAACTGGTACCCCTATGACCCAGACATCCGTCAAGCCATGCCCGATCTGCCGCAAGCCGCGAACCGAAGAATTCGCGCCCTTCTGTTCGAGCCGCTGCCGCGACCGCGACCTCGCCCGCTGGTTCAATGACGGCTATTCGGTCCCAGGCCCGCCCGCGAACCCGGAAGACCTCGCCAGCGGCGAATGGAAGGACGAGCAGGACGGGCGCTGAACTGTCCCGGCCGGGCGGTTAACGGCCGCGAAATTGCCCTCTTGCCATCGCTGGCCCGTCGCGCCATAGGCGCCCACTCCAACCGCTCGCGCGCCCTGTCCGGGTCGCTCGCAGTGCGAATGCCCAGGTAGCTCAGTTGGTAGAGCATGCGACTGAAAATCGCAGTGTCGGTGGTTCGATCCCGCCCCTGGGCACCATTTGCCCATTCGCCAGACACCGCTGAAGGTTGAAAAAACCGTAGAAATCTGCCAAAAATGGCACTGGCCCGCCCGCCAGTGTCCGCCCTAATTCGTCCGCAGCCGGATGAATTTGAGGACCTTTTGAACAGGCCCCCGGCTTCCGTCGGCAGACTCTTGCCTGCCCATTCGGCATAGGCGAGCGCGTCGCGCTGCGGGAACATTCACTTGCCATAGCCCGGCGATCCGAAGCTACGCCGTAAACACATCATGAAACCGTCCACCGATCGGTCAAATCTCGACCATAATCGCAGGCGCCATCCGAAACTCCCAGCCGTGAAATTCCGGCTCAATACCGCCAGCCAGCCGTATGTCGGGGAAGGCATCGAACAAAACGTCCAGCATGATCTCCATCAGCGCCACCGAAAACCACCGCCCGGCGCAGAAATGCTTACCGAATCCGAAAGCCGCATGCGCGCCATCCTCGCGAAAAATATCGAACCGGTCGGGTTCGGCGAAACGCGTCTCATCCCGGTTTGCAGAAGCCAGCATGGCTGCGACCGGAGTACCCTTTGGAATGACAATCCCGCCGATTTCGACGTCTTCCAGAGCAGTCCGCAGCTGCGTGCCTATCGGAGCCACCCAGCGGAGGCCTTCATTGACTGCACGATTGAGAACTTCCGCGCCGCCTTCTTTCACCGCTTCGAACTGATCGTGATTCTGCATCAAGCCAACGAACACACTGCCCGCCCCGTGGCCCGGCTCCTGCATGCCGCCAAGCAGTGTGACCTTGATACTGGGCAGCACGCGCTCGATCGGCCGGCTTTGGCCATCCGGCAGGCCGAAATGGAGCATATGCGAAAGAGGAGTGTCGTTTGGCTCTCGCGCCAGGCGTTCGAGCTTGGGCACGATTTCTGCTTCCAGCTCGCGGCAGGTCGTCATGCATATCTCATGGCGCGCCGGATCGTTCTCGTAGTTGATCGCACCTTGCGACAGCCCGTGAAACCAACGGAGCAGTGTCTCCGCCGGAACGTCACCAAGCCCGAGCGTGTCGGCCAAGGTAAGCGCGGACACGGGCTCGAAGTACATATCCATCAGGTTGACCGGCTCGCCGCGGGGCAATGTGCGCAGCACACGCTCGGCAATCGGCCGCGCAAGATCGTGGATATAGGTCGCGACTTCGCGCGCCTTGTAGCGAGACTCGATACCGCCGCGCAGCTCCTTGTGAACGGCGCCCTCGCAAGTGAGGATGGTCGGACTGCCGAATGAACGTTCGACCGGAGAATCAGCCGCTTCCGCGCTGAAAAACTCGGACGATTTGACGATTTTTTCGACGTCGTCCCAGCGCGTGGCGAACCATACATTGGCAGCCGGAACAGGAGTAACCGGAGCGTCTCTGCGCAAGCGCGCATAGATGGGATAAGGATCGCGCTCGAGGTCGGCAATCGTAATGGATTGCGCGAAATCGGCAGTGGTCAGCATCTCATCAAGCCTATTTTCGACAAGCGAAGCTTGCGGCGTTTTTCGGGTCGCCTCCGGTATATCGGGCGACTTTCGGATAGGGGCAAAGTGGCCGGGCAATATCGGGAATGCTCCGGCTAGTGGCATGAATGCGATCGGGCGCGACACCCTCCTCCACCCAGGCCTGAATCTCGGCGAGCATATCGAAACTGTCGGTCGCCTCACCGCCTCGGCAATGAGTCATGCCGGGAACCAGGAACAGGCGCACGGAATCCCGCACCTCTTCGCCGTTCACGGCGAGCACCT
>DASWIR010000212.1:0-1644 GCA_036397575.1 Alteraurantiacibacter sp.
GGCCATGGCCGGGGATGAAGGTCACGTCCTCACCGAGCGGCCAGAGCTTTTGCGTGATCGCGTCGAGCAAATCCTGATGGTTGCCCATCGGAAAATCGGTGCGGCCGATCGATCCTTCGAACAACACGTCGCCGACGAAAGCGAATTTGCTCGGCCGGTGGAAGAACACGACATGGCCGGGCGTGTGGCCAGGGCAATGGATCACTTCCAGCTCCAGCTCGCCGACTGTCACCGTATCGCCATCCTCCAGCCAGCGGTCGGGTTCGAATATTTCGCAATGCATGCCGAAGCGCGGCCCATCGTCCTCCAGCCGTGAAATCCAGAAGCGGTCGGCCTCGTGAGGGCCTTCGATCGGCAGGCCCAGTTCTTTCGCCAGCATGCCCGACTGTCCGCAATGATCGGCATGACCATGGGTAAGGAGAATTTTTTCGAGCGTGACGCCCGCGCGAGCCACCGCTTCCTTCAGCTTGTCCAGATCGCCACCCGGATCGACCAGCGCGCCGCGCATCGTCTTCGTGCACCATAGGAGTGAGCAATTCTGCTGGAACGCCGTGACGGGGATCATCGCCGCCTTCATCGGCGGAGTTGCAGGCTGGGGCTCGCTCATGCGCGGTAGGTGGCGGGCAGAGGCGGCGAATGCAAGCGGCAGGCCTGCCTAAACCCGCCCGCCTTTCCACACCACGCGGCCGATAATGTCGACATCCGCCAGCGCGACCTCCATCGGCGGATAGGCCTCGTTGGCGCTGATCAGCGTCACGCGGCCTGGCGGCCCGGCCTGCAGCCGCTTCACATGCAGCACCTCGCCGAGCCGCACGACATGGACGCCGTCGCGCAGCGGGCGCGGCGTGCGGTCCACCAGGATTTCGTCGCCCGTGCGGATGAGCGGTTCCATGCTGTCGCCGGCGACGGTGATCGAGGAAAGCTGGTTTGCGGCGAGGTTCTGCTCGGCAAGCCAGCGGCGCGAGAAGCGGAACGTATCGTAGGGAATTTCCTCCGCCACCAAGGCGCCCGGGCCCGCAGAGGCATCGAGCGCCAGACGCGGTACGTCCACCCACCCGCCACCGCCCCGATTCGAATCGAAGGAATTTTCTTCCGATGCGCCCAGCTCCATTTCGTCGACGCCGAAGAAGCCGGCCAGCATTCGCCGGTCGCGCTCGCCCAGTTCGCGCGGGCTTCCCCGCTCGACAAATTGCTGAAGATACGCGGCATTCCGGCCGATCAGCCGGGCCAGTTGGGCATAGGAGACACCGTGCTCCTGCTTCAGCTTCCGCAGCCGCTCGCGCGGTTCAGCGGGGCGAGTTCTCGAGGACTTTACCATATTTCCTATTTAGCATAGGATTTTTCCTAGACAAGTAGGATTTCACGCGCGAGGAATCGCTCACACCGATTCGCCAAGGAGCCCTCATGCTGATCCGGAAGATCGAAAAATTCCTGCGCCAGCACGATATGCCGCCAACCAAGTTCGGCCGGCTTGCCGCGCACGATCCACGCTTCGTGCTCGATCTGCGCAATGGCCGCGAGCCGCGCGAAATAACCGAAAGACAGGTGGAACATTTCATGAACATATATACGGAGATGCGCAATGCTGCTTGAGCTTGAATCCCACCCTGGCCCGGCGAAACAGATCCGGAGCGGCCCGGCCGG
>DASWIR010000213.1:0-3003 GCA_036397575.1 Alteraurantiacibacter sp.
ATCAGCCCCGGTCAGGATCAGCCGCGTCGCCGCGACGTTGAGCGCGAGCCGGTAAAGTGTGGCCACGAGCAATATCGAGGGAAAGGTCGAGAATTCGACCGGCTTGGCGACATAGAATGTCAGCAGCATGATCGTGAGGCCGAAGCCGAAATTGATCACGATCGCGAGGTCCAGCAGAGCTGGAGGAATCGGCGAAAAGAGGATCACCAGGATCAGGATCGTGCCGATCACGAGCACGAGATCCTTGTTGCGGTCGAACAGCTTACCCATGCGGAGCCCCGATTTCTGGCTGAGCCTCGATTTCCGGCTGTGCCGGTTTCGAATTGCCGCGCCGCAGCTTCGCGTAGTGCTTCGCAACCCCGCGGAAATGCTGCGCGGCAATCGGCTGGTCGGGGCGGCAATCGTGGAACAGCGCCCGCGCGAGTGGGGGATCGGCGATCGCCGGGATGGCCAGCAGGCGCGCCTTGCGCTTCAGCAATTGTGCGAAATGATTGCGACCCCGCGCCCTGACGACGGGCGCGTCCATGGTTGCCGGATCGTATCGCAGCGCCACGGCATAGTGCTCCGGATTGGTGATGAGTACATCCGAGCCGTCCAGCTTAGCGAGCCCCTCAGACTGCTTGCGCATCTGCTGGTGAAGTTCCTTGCGTTTCTGCTTGAGGCGAGGCTCCCCTTCCCGGTCCTTGACCTCCCGCTTTATCTCTCTGCGGCTCATCCGCATCTGCTTACGGAATTCGCCGCGGACGATCAGCTGGTCGATGACCATGAACACGAATGCCGCCGCAATGAACGCCGCCAGCAGGCGTTTGCCGCCGCTTTCCATCGCCGCGCTCACCCGCCCGGCATCGGTCATCGTTCCGGCGAACATCTCCAGCGCGCCGGTGATCATCAGCCAGGCGAGCCCGACATAGACCGCCATCTTGACGAGGTTCTTGAGCGCTTCCTTGAGCATCCGCATCGAGAACAGCCGCTTGAGGCCCTTCATCGGATTGAGGCGCGAGAAATCGGGCTTGAGCGGCGCGGTGGTGAAGAGGAACCCGCGCAGCTGGATCAGCTCCAGCACGATCAGCAGCAGCGCGATCATCCCGCCCAGCACCAGCAGCGGCGCCAGCGCGGCCCAATAGGTCGAGGCGAGAAAATCCACCGCCTGGCCCGGCTCGCGCGTGCCCGCCACGCCGGCAGTCAGCGAGAGGCGCATGATCTGCGCGATCTGGTGGACGAAGCCCGGCCCCGCAAACAGCACGAAGGCGCTGAAGGCCAGCAGGCTGCCGACGAAGCCGAGATCCATGCCGCGCGCCACCTGCCCCTTCTCGCGCGCCTTGCGCAGCTTGAAGGGGGTCGCCTCCTCGCTCCGGTCCTGATCCTGCTCCTGCCCGGCCATCGTCAGACGCTCCCCAGCCCAAGCAGGCGCGGCCCGCCTTCGAGCGAGAGGCGCACGATCCGCACCAGGCCGGCGGCGGAAAGCCCGATCGCAATCGGCAAGGTCACCAGCACCGCCATCGCCTTCACCTGGAAGCCGAGCAGCAGCGCGTTCATCTGCGGCAGGGTGCGCGAGAGGAAGCCGATCGTCAGATCGAGCAGGAACAGCGCCAGCATGATCACACCGACCAGCGCCAGGGCAAGGCCGAAGAGCTGGCCGGTGAGCCATAGCAGCGCCGCCATCTCCCCGTGCCGCACCCCGTGACCGAGCGGCAGCGTATCGAGCGTCGCCGCCCACAGCGCCAGCAGATCGTAATGCGCGCCCATGGTGAAGAACACGATGGCCGCGGCATAGGCCAGCACCGTGCCGACCAGCGGCATCTGCCCCTGCGTGGTGGGATCGGCGAGAAGGGCGAGGCCGAAGCCCGCCTGGATGTCGATCGCCCGGCCGGCCCAGAGGATCGCGGCGAAGGCGAGCTGGATCGAGAGCGCGATGGCGATCCCGACAACCAGCTCCCCCACCGCCAGCGACAGCAGGCTCTCCCCGCGCGCGACCACCTCCACCGTCTCTTCCGGCCGGCCCGATACCAGCCACAGCGAGAGCGGCAGGGCGATCAGCACCCGCACCATGGGCGGGATGCGGAACAGGGTGAAGGGCCCGGCGAAGGCCAGCGTCGGCACCAGCCTCAGCGAGACGAGCAGCGCGGCAAGCAGGTGGTGCGTATATTCCGCCACGCGCGCGCCGCTCAGCCCGCGATCGTCGGGATCAGGAGGTAGAGCGAGCGGGCGAAGCCGGTAAGCTGCGCCATCATCCACGGCCCCAGCGCGACCATCAGGAAGGCCGCGGTGAGGATCTTGGGCACGTAGCTGAGGGTGATTTCCTGGATCTGCGTGGCGACCTGAAACACCGACACGATCAGCCCGACCGCCAGCGTCGCCAGCAGGATCGGGCCTGCCAGCATCGCGGCGTGCCACAGCATATCGTTCATCAGGCCCAGTGCCCGATCCGGACCCATTGCCCCCTCCCCCCGTTTGCGGAAGTCCAACCCTGTTTCCCGCCGCGCGTGCAGAGGGTTCGCACCGGGGCGACCCCTCAGCCCGGTGCGAGGGGGCATTGAGGCAGGGGGCGGCGATTCGCTCAACAAGGGCTTTCCCTTATCGAGCGCCCATCCACAGGGTCATCAACAGGCCTTTCCTCCGAAATGGTTGTATCCGGGCGCGCGCGGTGTTGCGGCACGGGGAGGCGAAGGGAAGTGTTGACACATGCCACACGCCCCTGCGGCAAAGAGCAGAGCGGCGAGGTGTTGACACGTCTGACACGGTGCAGGGCCAAAACCGGGCAAATGCGTCAATTTGGAGGCCGAAAGCGTCAGGCCGCGGCCAAATGCGTCACTCCGCGCGGCAAAAAGCGTCACCCGGTGCGAAAAAGCGTCAAGGCGGAGAGCGAAATGCGTCAACGCCCGAGCCCGAAAACGTCATCCTCCGGCGGCAAAGGCGTCACCCGGCGGGCGGAGGAGCGGCGGGGCGCCTGGCGGCGGAGGGCGGCGCCATCGCGCAGCGCATCGTCCCAGACGCGGGCGAACA
>DASWIR010000214.1:0-8632 GCA_036397575.1 Alteraurantiacibacter sp.
CACACCGATCCGCCGCGCCGCTCGTCCGCCGGCAGCCCGTTCCAGCTGTCGTCGGGCGTGCCGGGCGGGGCGATGGTCTGGAAGGTCCAGAGGTGCTCCCCGGTCTCGGCATCGAGCGCGACGATCAGCCCGCCGCCCGGCTCCTGGGTGGTCAGGCCCTGCATGACGACATCGTCCGCCACCAGCGGCCCTCCGGGGTTGCGGAAGCCAGGCTTGTCGGTGATCGGCTTGTCCCAGATCGGCCGCCCGGTCTTTGCATCGAGCGCGATCAGGTGGAGATCGGAGGTCGCGGCGTAAATCCGGTCGCCCCACAGCGCCATGGTCTTCTTGGAAGTGAGCGCTGTGTTTTCCGGTAAGTGCCGGCGATAGCGCCAGAGCAGCGAACCCACCTTGGCATCGAAGGCGAGAACTTCATCGCCGAAGCCGTAGACATAGAGCACGCCGTCATGGACCAGCGGCTCGTTCATGTTTGCCCCGGCGGGCAGAGGCTGCGCCCATTCTATGCGCAGCTTGTCGACATTGTCCCTGTTGATTTCAGCGAGCGGCGAATAGCCGAGCCCGCGATGGCTGCGCCGCCAGGCCGGCCATTCACCCGGGGCTGGATCGGTCAGCATTTCGGGCGTCACCGGGGTCAACGCGGCAAGCCGATCCGGCTCCTGCGGCCAGGGCGGGGTGGGGGTGATGTCGGACACGCCGCCTATGCCAAGCTCATCCACCGCGCGCGCAGGCGGCATGGTGGGAACGAAAAGTTCGGCCATCTGCTCGCTGACGGCGGGGACCGGCATCAATTCCTCGGCGCCGTTTCCGGCCAGGATATGCGCCAGAACTGCGGCATAGGCCTGCCCGTCCAACGTGCCGACGCCGCCGGGGGGCATGGAACTGGCGATATAGTCGAACAGGTCGCCGGCCGGGGCGCCGCCCCAATTGTTGAGGAAGGCATTGCCTTTCAGCGTGGGGCCGAGATTGGTCCCCTGCAGCTGTGCGCCGTGGCAGGCGGCGCAATTCTGCGCATAAAGCCCTTCGCCGGCGGAGAGTTGGGCTGCGACAGAGGTTTTCGGCGCCTGCTGCGCCATCAGCAGCGAACCGGCGAACAGTGCCGCCAAGGCCGCGCATGCGCCGCCGAGCCACGCAAACTTCCCCATGATCCCTCTCCCGTGTGCGTTTCGATGCGCAGGGATGCAGGGATGGGGCTGAAATGTCTATGGGAAGGAAAATGGTGGACGCACTAGGGCTCGAACCTAGGACCCGCTGATTAAGAGTCAGCTGCTCTACCAACTGAGCTATGCGTCCACACCGGCCTTGGGCCGCGGCGCCGAATCGGCGTGAGGCGCCCATATAGCGGCTGAATTCGCAGAGTGAAGGCCTTGCTGGCCCTATCGTGCCGTTTCCATCACCGCCGACGCCGCCGTGACTGACGCTCCACCATCATGATCATGCCGATACAGATCATATTGGTCATCATCGACGAGCCGCCATGGCTCATGAAGGGCAGGGGGATGCCGACCACCGGCGCAAGCCCCATCACCATCATCAGATTGGTCGCCACATAGAAGAAGATCGTCGCAGTCATGCCCGCGGCGAGCAGCCGCAGGAAGCGGTCGGGAGCAGCTTGGGCGACACTCATTCCCCAGCGCAGGACGAGGCCGAACATCAGCAGCACCATCAGCCCTCCCATCAGGCCCCATTCCTCCGCCATTGTAGCAAAGACGAAATCGGTATGCGGTTCGGGGAGGTATTGCAGGTGGCTTTGCGAGCCTTCGCCGAACCCCTTGCCGGCGATCCCGCCCGAGCCGATGGCGATCTGCGACTGGGTGATGTGATAACCCGCGCCCAGCGGATCGTTTTCGGGATCGAGGAAAGTGGTCACGCGGCGCTGTTGATATTCCTTGAGGCCGAAGAAGAAAGCGAGCGGTCCTGTAATCAACGCGGCCAGGCCGCCCCAGGCGAACCATTTCGCCTCAAGTCCGGCGAGGAACATCACCACCGCCCCACCAAAAAGGATAGCGAGCGCCGTGCCGAGATCGGGCTGGAGCAGCACCAGGCCTGTTGGCACGGCAATCAGGCCAAGGGCGGGAACCAGTCCGCGCCAGCTCGCGACCATTCCTGGCGGCAGGCTGTGGTAGAAGGCGGCGAGTGCAAGCGCGATGGCCGGCTTCATGAGTTCCGAAGGCTGCAGCACAATCGGTCCAAGATCGAGCCAGCGCTGGCTGCCGCCACCCATCGCGCCGAGCAGTTCCACCAGAACTAGGAGCAGCAATACCAGCACATAGCCGGGGAAGGCCGCCCAACGGTACAGCTCCGGCGTGAGGTAGCTCATCACCAGCGCCATCACCATGAACGCGCCGAAGCGGATTAGGTGCGACGATGCATAGGGGTTCATCGAACCCCCCGCGGCGGAATGGAGTACCGCCGCGCCGAGTATCACCAGCAAAGTGAGCGGCAGGATCGCTCGCCAGGACTGACCGGCGAGGAAGGGAGGAAGCACCAGGCCCTTCATTCTGGGGGCACCGAGGGTCCAGGCTGGGCTGCTGCGCCCGTTTCAATCATGGGATCCGGCGCCCCTGTAGGTACCGCCGCCGATGGAGGCGGGACGGATGGTCCGCCCGCTTCCTCGTCCGGTGGGGTCACAGCGCCTTCGACATGGCGCGCTTCCGTGCGGGCAACGTCGGCCCGAGCTTCTGCATCCACCCGTGCGGCAAGCTGGTCGATATCGGCGGGAAGCGGCGGCACTTCGATTCCTGCGGCGGTTGCATAGGCCGCATATTTCGCGGCCATGCGCTGCTGGGCCGTGCCGCCCCATTGCTTTTCCAGATCGTAGAGCGCTTCAAGCCCCTTGGTCGGATCGAACAGGAAGGTCATCACGTCGCGCGCGATCGGATAGGCCGCGCCTGAACCTCCGCCATGCTCGATCACTACCGCGCCGGCGTAACGCGGCTTGTCGAACGGCGCGAAGAAGATGAACAGGCCGTGGTCGCGATATTGCCAGCGTCCGCCCCGGCCGCCGCCGGCGCTGAGCGCCACGACCTGCGCCGTCCCCGTCTTTCCGGCCATCAGCACATCGTCGATCGGCAGCCGCGCGCGGCCGGCGGTGCCAGGGCCATTGATCACGTCGCTCATCGCCTTCTGGATCACCTCGACATGGTTGCCGTGGAAATTCATCGATTCGAAAGTCGGTCGTTTCCCATCCAACAAAAGCCGCGGCATCAACTTGTTGCCGGTAGCGAGCCGTGCCGCCATCACTCCAAGCTGCAGCGGACTGGCCAGCATGTAGCCCTGGCCGATCGTGGCATTGACCGTGTCGTATGGCTGCCATTCCTGGCCGTATTTGCGCATCTTCCATGCCGGGTCGGGCACGGTGCCGAAGAACTGGCTGGTGACGGGCAGGGGGAATTCCTGGCCCATGCCGCAACGCTTCGCCATCGGCGCAATCACATCCATTCCGAGCCGCTGGGCGAAATGATAGAAATAGACGTCGCAGGACTGGTAGATGCCCTTGGCCATATCCACAGTGCCATGACCGCGCCGGTTCCAGCAATGGAACACGCGGTTGCCGACGCGCAGCCCGCCACCGCAGAATGTCGTCTCATTTGGATCCAGGCCCGCCTCGAGGAAGGACATGCCGACCATTGGCTTGACCGTGGAACCAGGCGGGTAGAGTCCCTTCAGCACCTTGTTGCGCAAGGGCACGCGCTCATCCTCGCGCAGCATCTGGTATTCGACCCGGCCGATCCCGTCGGAAAAGCTGTTGGGATCGAAACTGGGCATGGAAGCCATGCAGAGCAAATCGCCGGTCAGGCAGTCCATTACAACAACCGATCCGGACTCGAGGCCGATGCGCCGCGCAGCATAATCCTGCAGCGGTCCATCTATCGTCAATCGGATCGGATTGCCCTGAATGTCATCGCGCGTTTCGAGGTCGCGCACGATCCGCCCGCCGGCAGTCACTTCCACGCGGCGCGCCCCGGGCGTACCGCGCAGTTCGTTCTCGAACTGCTGCTCGAGGGCGTCCTTGCCGATCTTGAAACCGGGCGTGAGCAGCAGCGGCGATGGCTCCTGTTCGTATTCCTTCGCCGAAGCCGGGCCCACATAGCCGAGCAAATGGCCGACCGTCGGGCCGGTGGGATAATAGCGCGAATAGCCGCGCTGCGGCACAACGCCGGGCAATTCCGGCAAACGGACGCTGATCGCGGCGAATTCGTCGTAATCCAGGCCACTGGCGATCTCGACGGGCTGGAAGCCATGCGCGCGCTCGATTTTGTCCTTCAGGTCGGCGACTTCCGTGTCGGCCAAGTGGAGCAGTTCGCCGAGCAGGTCTATTGTGGCCTCCGGATCCTCCATCCGCTCGGGGATCACGTCGACGCGGAAGTCGGCGCGATTTGAAGCGATGGGGGCGCCGTTGCGGTCGAGGATCCATCCGCGCCGTGGCGGAATGAGCGAGAGATTGACGCGGTTGCTCTCGGCCAGCACGCGGTAGCGCTCGTTCTCCGCCACGGCGATGTAGCCCATGCGCGCGGCGAGCAGCAGCCCGATCCCGCCCTGGACCGCGCCGACGATAAAGCTGCGCCGCTCGAAGCGGTTTTCCAGCAAAGCTGAGGTCGGTGGTTGTTTCATCTCTCGCGGGACAAGCGGTATTCGGTCAATCGATCGTGCGGACGCGAAGCAGGCGCAGCCTGTCAAAACTCGCAACCACACGTGCAACAATGGGGAACAGCACGATAGACAGCAATAGCTGCGGCAATATGAGCATGAGCTGCATGAGACCCGGTTCGATTCCGGCGAGCAGCGATGCGGCTACCAGATAGATCGCGACAATCGCGATCGCGGTCAGCCAGTCCTGCCAGAAGGTGCGCCAGGGAAACCGCGTTTCGACCGTTTCGATAGCAATCATGGCGAGCGACCAGAGTAGTACCCCGCTGCCAAAGGGCTGGCCGCTGAACAGATCGTCGAACGCGCCGAGCGGGGCACCGGCCCAGAGCGGCAGCAATCCGGGCGACGCGAGCCTCCATGCGACGAGGAACAGCAGGCCCAGCGGCGGGAGAACGGGCGCCGAGGTGATAAAGGGCAGGAAAGGGGCCAACGATGCGAGGAGGATCGTTCCCCAAGGCACAATATTGGCCAAAATCGGAGAATGGTCGCGATTGATCCTGCTGCCATACTGGTCCCGCCGTGCGCGCGGGTTGAGGCGCGGCGGCGCCATTTATTGCCCCTCCTCGGCGGAAGCCTCTGCTGCGCCTCCAGCAAGGTTTTCGAATGCCTCGCGCTGCCAGGCCGTTTCGACAATCACGAAATCGGTGGCTGCCGGATCGCTGATCACGCGAGCGAGAGCGCCGTCGCTGGTCTTCTCCGAGGCAATCGCTACTGCGACGCCCGGGCGGAACAACCCGCCTGCGCCCGATGTTACGAAGACATCGCCAATCTCGATCGGGTTGATTCCGAGATTGACCAGCCTGAGCCGGATTGTTCCGTCGCCGCGCCCTTCGGCGAAGGCGACGACATCGTCCTTCGCACGGCGCACCGGGACCATGCTTTCGTTGTCGCTCAGCAACAAGACGCGCGAGCTGGAACTGCCGGAATCGAGCACTCGGCCGACCAGACCCAGTGCGGAGCGCACTGGCATTCCCGCCCGTACGCCATCGTCGGTACCGGCCGAGAGATAGGCGAGGCGGCGCGCGCTTGAGGAAGTCGCCCCGATCAGACGTGCAGTCGCGACCGGATCTTCCAATTCTTCGTGCAGTCCGAGCGCGGCTTTGAGGCGCCCGTTTTCCGCCTTGACCGCCTTGGCTTCCTCAAGGCGAACACGGGCGATATCCAGCTGCTCCTCAAGCTCCGCATTGCGGCTGCCGGCACGGAAATAGCCCACGATCGCATCGAGCAGATTGCCGCCATTCACACGTACCGCGGCACCCGCCTGGCCGGCGGGCGCAACCGTATCGACCGCAACCTCGCGCACTGGCTGCACCGAATCCGGCCGCCAGATGGATATGACAAGCAGCACAGCGCCAATAAGCGCGCCGATCACGGCGAATAGATAGCCGGTAAAGACGCTGTATTGCGCCTTCCTGGAATGGCCTGGCTGGCGACTGGTCGGCGGCGCCATTTACCGGCCCCCTCCTTTACGACTTTACTCCTCAGGCGGTCATCAAAACGCCACGATAGATCGGATCCTCCATCGCGCGGCCAGTGCCGAGCGCGACGCAGGAAAGCGGATCTTCCGCCACGCTCACCGGCAAGCCGGTTTCTTCGCGCAGATGCTCGTCCAGCCCCCGGATCAACGCGCCGCCGCCGGTCAGGACGATGCCCTGATCGACGATATCGGCCGCGAGTTCGGGTGCGGTGTTCTCCAGAGCGATGCGCACCCCTTCCACGATCGCGCCGATCGGTTCGGACAATGCCTCTGCAAGATGCGCCTGGTTGATGGTGATTTCCTTGGGCACGCCGTTGACGAGGTCGCGGCCCTTGATGGTAATCGTCTCACCCACGCCATCTTCCGGTACGGTGGCGACGCCATAATCCTTCTTGATCCGCTCCGCAGTGGACTCTCCGATCAGGAGGTTGTGGTGCCGGCGGACATAGGAGACAATGGCCTCATCCATCTTGTCGCCGCCGGTGCGGACCGAAGTGGTGTAAGCCAAGCCGCGCAGCGAAAGCACCGCGACCTCGGTGGTCCCGCCGCCAATGTCCACCACCATGGAGCCGACAGGCTCGGTCACCGGCATGTCGGCGCCAATCGCGGCGGCCATCGGTTCGAGGATCAGGAACACCTCGGAGGCGCCGGCATTGCTGGCCGCGTCGCGGATCGCACGGCGCTCCACCGATGTCGAGCCCGATGGCACGCAGATCACGATCTCGGGATAGCGGAACAGGCTTTTCTTGCCGTGCACTTTGCGGATGAAGTGCTTGATCATCTCTTCGGCGATTTCGATGTCGGCGATTACCCCGTCACGCAACGGGCGGATCGCCTCGATGCTGTCGGGCGTCTTGCCCATCATCATCTTCGCGTCGTCGCCCACCGCCTTCACGCGCTTGATACCGTTGATCGTCTCGATCGCGACGACCGATGGCTCATTGAGCACGATGCCGCGATCCTGGACATAGACCAGCGTATTGGCCGTGCCGAGGTCGATCGCCATGTTTTGCGAGCCGAACTTGAACAGATTGGAAAAGATGCCGCCCATCGGGTGTTTTCTCTGTGTTTGCTGCCAATTGCCGTACAAAATTGCCGGCAAGTTCCTGGCGCGTTTGTAATAGGTGCGGCTCCTTAGCTTGAAGCTGCGCCAAACACCAAAAATTTGTGCCGAAAAGCCCACGGTTTGTCGACAGCCCGGCTCGCGCCGACGCGCTGCTGCGGTTATGGTGCCGCTATGCCCGTCATCCGCCGACTTCCCGAAGCGCTCGTCAATCGCATTGCCGCGGGCGAAGTGGTGGAGCGCCCGGCGTCCGCGCTCAAGGAACTGGTTGAGAATTCCATCGATGCGGGTGCGCGGCGGATCGCCGTGAAGATCGAGGAGGGCGGGCTTGCCAGGGTCGAGGTAACGGACGATGGATGCGGCATGGATCCGGCCGGCATGGAACTCGCGCTGGAACGCCACGCGACCTCGAAACTGCCGGACGATGCCATCGAACAAGTTGCCACATTGGGTTTTCGCGGCGAAGCACTGCCATCGATCGCCAGCGTGGCCCGGCTGACTCTGGAAAGCCGCGAGCACGGTGCGGCCGAAGGCTGTCGCATCGTGGTCGATCACGGCGCAGTGGCGGAGCGGGGCCCCGCCGCCTTCCCGCCCGGCACGCGCGTCAGGGTGGAAAATCTCTTCGGAAAGGTTCCCGCGCGCCGCAAATTCCTCCGCACGCCTCGCAGCGAATATGCCGCCTGCCTGGATGTAGTGCGTCGGCTCGCGATGGCCCGGCCCGACATCGCCATAAGTTTCGATCATGGCGGGCGTACGATCTTTTCCCTGCAGGCAGGCCAGGATCTCACCGAACGTGTGGCCCAGATCGTCGCGCGCGAACTGAAGGACAATGGCGTCGCCGTCGAATGCGTGCGCGGCGAAATGCGGCTGACCGGCGTGGCCGGCCTGCCGACCTACAATCGCGGAATTGCCGACCACCAGTATCTGTTCGTCAATGGCCGCCCGGTGAAGGACCGGTTGCTGACGGGCGCGGTGCGCGGCGCCTATGCCGACATGCTGGCTCGCGACCGTCATGCGGTGCTGGCGCTGTTCCTCGAATTGCCGGGCGAGGAAGTCGATGTGAACGTCCACCCGGCCAAGACCGAAGTCCGCTTCCGCGATGCGCAGGGCGTACGGGGATTCATCGTCTCCGGGCTGAGGCAGGCGCTGGCGAGCGGCGACAGGCGCAGCGCGCAGGCGCCCGATGCAGGTGCGATGGGCAGGTGGCAGCAAGAGCCCGTGCGGCCGCAACCTGGCTCGGCGCCCGCTTCGATTTTCTCCGGGCGGGATTGGTCGCGGCCATTGGCCGGTGTGCGCGAAGCAGCACAGGCTTGGCGCGCAGCGGAAGCCGATATCATGACCGCGCCACTCGATGCTCCCGCGGGAAAGGCGGAAGCAGCCGAACCGTTGCCCGATGACGCCGCGCAGTACCCGCTCGGTATCGCCCGCGGGCAGGTGGCCGACAC
>DASWIR010000215.1:0-3164 GCA_036397575.1 Alteraurantiacibacter sp.
ACCATTCGGTGACCTGGCGCTGCCCGCATACCGCTTTCATCAACGGCAGTATCCCCGACGCCAATATCCGCGAAAGCATCGAATGCCGCTGGGTGGCATTCTGGGAGTAGGCTGCCGCATAGTCCATACTTGCAATTGCGAATGAATATCATTATCGAGCGGCCGCGCCGGATGATCTCCGGCTCGCGCTTGCCCGGTTCGGTTGCCGGAGAGGCGGAATCGAAGAGGGGTAATGATGATTCGTTCGTTTGGTTTGCTGTCGACTGGTTCCGCATTGCTGGCTGCGCCGGCCATGCTCCACGCGCAGGATGCGCAGCTGGAAGAGGGCGGGGAGGAAACCGCTTCCGCCAATCAGATCGTCGTCATCGGCTATGGCCGCAGCGAAGAACCGACCGCGGCGACCGGTCTTCCGCTGACCCCGATCGAAACGCCGCAGACGGTCGGCGTCGTCACGCAGCAGCAGATCGAGGACCAGGCGCTGACTTCGGTCAACGATGCGCTCGATTTCGCCGTGGGCATTTCAAAGAAGGATGTCGATCGCGGCCGCAGCGCGATTTCCTCACGCGGTTTCGAGGTGCAGAATTTCCAGCTCGACGGCGCCCCCTTCGTCAATGGCAATGTCGGCTTCGGGGAGACCAGCACGGCGCTTTACGAGCGGGTCGAGCTGGTGCGCGGCGCTGCGGGCCTGATGCATGGCGCCGGCGACCCGTCGGCAGTGGTCAACCTGATCCGCAAGCACGCCGATGCCCAGGAATTCACCGGCTATGCCAGCCTGGAAGCCGGTTCCTGGGAGCGTTTCTCCGCAACGGTGGACGTCCAATCTCCTCTCAATGCCGCCGGGACGGTGCGCTTTCGGGCCGTGGCACAGGCCTACACACAGGAAGGCTGGGTCGATCTCGAGGAGCGTCGCGGCCTGGTGCTCTACGGAGTGATCGATGCCGATCTGAGCGAGCGAACCGAGCTGTCCTTCGGCGCGAGCTATCAGCGCGACGACCGCGACGCCGTGTCGTGGGTCCAGCTTCCCTACTGGTACAGCGATGGGACGGAGGCCGACTGGCCGCGCTCCAAGACCACCGGCAATGACTGGGGTCACTGGGACACGACCGAGATCACCGCCTTCGCTACTGTGCGCCATGAGCTGGGCGGCGACTGGCACATTCGCGGTGACATTTCCTACCATAAGGGCATCGAGGATTCGAAGCTGCTGTGGATGAGCGGCGTGCCCGACCGAGAAACCGGCCTCGGGGTCGATGGCTGGGGTTATTGGTACAATTCGGAACCCGAACAGTTGCATGGCAGCATCCAGGCCAATGGGCCGTTCACGCTGCTGGGCGGCGAGCACGAACTCGCCCTCGGAATGATGGCGAGCCGCCTCGACAATGGCTGGACCAATCGCGATCCGCTGACATTCGGCTCGATCGGCGACTTCAATAATTGGGATGGATCCGCGCCCGAACCGGAATGGGGCGACCGCTTTCCCACGAGCGGCGTCGGCGACACGACGCAGGCGGCCGCTTATGCGGTAACGCGGCTGGGCCTGTTCGAGGGTTTCAAGCTGATCGGCGGCGGACGGCTCAGCCATTTCAAGCGCAACGAGGAGGAAAGCCTCTGGGGCGGCCCCGCCTATACGTTGGAGCATAGCGGCGTATTCACACCCTATGCCGGCTTCGTCTACGAAATCACCGGCAATCTCTCCGCCTATGCAAGCTATACCAACATCTTCAACCCTCAGGGCAATTACCGCGACCGCAATGGCGACTATCTCGCGCCGCTCGAAGGCGATGCCTACGAAGCGGGCCTGAAGGCACAGCTGATCGACGGCCGCCTGCTGGCGACCGCGGCGGTATTCCGCATCGAGCAGAACAACCTCGCGGTGCCCGATCCTGGACAGTTCGTACCGGGCACCAGCAACCCTGCCTATCGCGGTGCGCAAGGGACCGTTTCCAAAGGCTATGAGCTGGAGATCGTCGGCCAATTGACGCCGCAATGGGACATCAGCGCCGGCTGGGCCGACTACAGCGCGAAGGATGTGGACGGTATAAACGTGCTCGATCACCAGCCGCGCCGGATGCTGAACTTTGCCACACGCTATGACTTTACCGGCACGCTCGCAGGGCTGAGCTTCGGCGGGGCAGTGAAGTGGGAAAGCCGGCCGCCCGTCATGGCAGAGAATCCCGGCGCGCTTGAAATGGAGCCGATCGGCCAACCCGCTCATGCCATCGTCAACCTCATGGCGCGCTACGATGTGAGCGAGCACGTCTCGCTGCAGGCCAATGTCGATAATTTGTTCGACAAGACCTGGTACAGCGGCAACAGCTGGTTCCCGGGCTTTGTCTTCGGCGAGCCCAGAAATGCGAGGGCGACGCTGAAATATGCGTTCTGACGCGTCGCAGCTATCCTTAGGTCCGCGTTAACCATATTCACACCATTGCATGCGAACCTCGCTGAATGGGAGAATTGCCACGCTCCGAGTCCACTAACCGCGGCCGCCGCGGGCATTGCCGCCTGCGCACAGCCATGCCCGCGCGGATCGAGACGGTCTGGTTAGGAGGGCCGGCGATCATGTGCGATATCGGTCAGGCCGGAGCCCGCTTCGAAGTGCCGTACCCGGTCGAGGTCGGAGCCTGCGTCGTCAAATGGCTGGATTACGAGGTGTTCGGCGAAGTGATTTGGCAGAAAGACGGCCAATGCGGTGTGCTGTTCGACGAACTGGTCCCTGCGCAGTGGCTGGTCGCGACCCGCGACCGGACCCCGGGCATCGTCAGGGAGATGGTTTACGAGTCTCGCGAGGCTGCACGCAGCTGGGTGAGCGGGCTGCGCAGCTAGATCCGGACCCCAATACGAAACCCTTCTTTTCCACCGGTTTGAAGGGGAACCGGCAATTCGCGCGATCGTTTCCCTAATGGACTGATCGCAAGGGTTTTGCATGAAACCGGTATTCATCGCTATTGCGCTGGCTTGCGCCACCGCGCTGTCGCTGCCTGCCGCGCAGGCCCATGCTACGATCGAGACGCCCGAGGCCAAGACCGAGGCCGCCGAGCTGGCAGAGCAGGCGCGAAAGCATATGCGCAAAGTGTTTCGCAAGAAGCAGCTCGACAATGGCGCGTTTCTGTGGCGCGAAGGCTATGAGAGCAATCCGATCGACCGGGTGGTGATCGGTCTCG
>DASWIR010000216.1:0-6073 GCA_036397575.1 Alteraurantiacibacter sp.
CACCGACCCCTTTGCCGAAAGCGATCTGGCGAAAGGTTATTACGGGCTTATGCAGCCCTCCGAGAGCGCCACCGTGGTGGAGCCGGCCGTGCTATTCATGCCGCTGGTCGCGTTCACCGAAGGCGGCGCACGGCTCGGCCAGGGCGGCGGGTTCTACGACCGCTACCTCGCCGCGCATCCCGGCATCACAGCCATCGGGTTAGCCTGGGACATTCAGCGCGTGGATGAGCTGCCGGTCGAGCCGCATGATATGCCGCTGAGCGCCATCGTCACACCGACGCGCATCTACGGACCGTTTTGATGCGCACCAAGCCGACCTGGCGGATACCCTTCGGCATCCTCATCCTGCTCATCGCGCTGGGCATCTATGCCATGCTGATCGCGCGCTACATTCCCGAACTGATCAGCGATTGGCACGCATTGGCGCAGGGTGCGGTCTACCTGTTTCTCGGGGTGGTGTGGCTTTTGCCGCTGCGGCGTTTCCTGATCTGGATGGAAACCGGCCGTTGGGGCTAGAGGCCCAGCGACCACGTCTGGCCGACCAAATCCTGTCCGAACGAATGGTGCGGAGTCTCGTCGATCAGCGTAAAACCCGCTGCCTCGTAGATTCGTCGGGCCGAGCCAAGCACCGAGTTGGTCCACAATTCCAGCCTCTCGTAGCCGAACGAACGGGCCCGCTCGACACAGAGGCGGACGAGTTCGGCGCCGATCCCGCGCCCTCGCGCCAACGGATCCACGTAGAGCAGCCGCAGCTTGGCAATGCCTGGCTTTTCCCCGGCCTTGAGGAATACTGAGCCGACCACCTTACCGTCCAGCTCGGCAATCCACGCGTCGTCGCGGGTCGCATCGAATTGCTGGACAAACTCGCCGAGGATCTCGGCAACAAGCGCTTCGTAGGTCCAGTCCCAGCCATATTCTTCGCGATAGAGCAGCGCCTGGTGATGGATGACCCAGCCAATATCACCGGTCTGCGGCGCCCGATAAGCAACAGATCCATCTGCCCGCGATACCAACGCCGCTTCAAAACGGCTCGCAAGTTCGACCAGCTGTACGCGCCTTGAGGGCGCGAAATCCTGTAGCAGCTTGCCGACCCCTGCCTCGGTCTGCCTGTCCAGCAGAGCGAACGCAGCTTGTCCGGCGGGCGTAAGCGATAAGAGCTGATGCCGGGCGTGGTCCGGGCTGGGCTCGCTGCTCAGAAGACCTCGCTCTGTGAACATCCTAAGGATACGGCTGAGCTGTCCCCTATCAAGCCGCAGTCGCCGGGAAATGTCAGCGGCAGTTTGCTCGCTTTCGTGAGCAAGCTCGTAGAGCACGCGCGCCTCGGTCAACGAGAACGCGGTGTCATCCAACCGCTCGTTCAATAGTCCTAGCACTTGAGTGTAGCGCCGATTGAACGAGCGTAGGCGGGCAATATCCGTCGGGGCGACTGTGGAAGTCATCAATCCCCCCTGAGGCTCTATGTTGATTTTGTCAACATAGAGCCTCCCCGCAGCACCGCCAGGAATCACGGCATTATCGAAGAGAAGTTCCCAAGTGGCGCGAGTGACGGGACTCGAACCCGCGACCTCCGGCGTGACAGGCCGGCGCTCTAACCAACTGAGCTACACCCGCATGAGTGGGCACGCGCCCGCTTGGGAGCCGCGCCACTAAGGCAGCGCCTGTCCCCTGTCAACTACACTGTCGGGGCCCTCGCGGCGAAACGAAAATTGCCTTGCTGTTAACCATATTTTTGCCCTCGCCTGCGAGGAATTTGGTGTTCGCTGGTGAAAGGGAATCCGGCTATGAGAATGCTGCTTGTGCTGACCGCGGCGATCGCTGCAACCCCTGCTCTGGCAAGGGATTCGGTGTCGATCGACAGCGCCGTCTTCATCGAAACGGCGGCGGTGAGCGGCGGCCGCGATGCCCGAACCCTCTCCCAGGCCGACAATTTGCGGCGCGGTGACCGTGTTGTCCTGCTCGTCAATTGGCATTCTAACGACCGCAAGGGTTTCACGATCACCAGCGAGGTTCCCGCACATCTCGCGTTCCGCGAATCCGCCGGCCAAATTCAGGACGTCTCCGTCGATGGCGGCAGGAACTGGGGCCTGCTCGGCCAGCTGACAATCCGCGACCGCTATGATGACAGGATCGCCGGCCCGGCGGACGTCACCCATTTGCGCTGGCGCGTTTCCGCGAGAGAGGCGGTGGGGAGACGCGGCAGCATCGCTTATTCTGCAACTGTGCGCTGAGTCAGTCCGCCAACAGCAGCACCGGCGTTTCGATCAGCTTCTTTATCGCCTGCACGAAAGCCGCCGCATCGTAGCCGTCGACCACGCGGTGATCGCAGCTGATAGAGAGGTTCATCAGCTTGCGCTTCTCGATGCGCTCCCCGCCCATCCCGTCGGATACGAACATCGGCCGCTCGACGATCCGGTTGGGGCCGATGATCGCGACTTCGGGCCGATTGATCACGGGCGTGGTTGCGACGCCGCCCAGCGGGCCCAGCGAGGTGATGGTGAGGGTTGAACCGGAAAGCTCGTCCGGCTTCGCCTTGCCCTCGCGAGCGGCCTCCGCGAGACGCGCGATCTCGCGGGCGAGCTGCCACAGGTTTTTCGATTGCGCATCGCGGATCACCGGAACCATCAGCCCGGCTTCGGTCTGGGTAGCCATGCCGAGGTGCACCGCGCCGTGGCGCATCACAATACCCGCCTCGTCGTCATAGCGGGCATTGATCATTGGAAAATCAGGAACTGCCCTGCAGATCGCGGTGACGAGTAGCGGGAGCATGGTGAGCTTCGGTTTGTTTCCGCGATTGGCGTTGAGGTCCGCGCGCAGCTTCTCAAGCTCGGTCACGTCGCATTCCTCGACATAGGAGAAATGCGGAATGTTGCGTTTGGAGGCGGCCATATTCTCGGCGATACGGCGGCGCAGGCCGACGACCTTGATCGCCTCATCTGCGCGTGCCTTGCCTGGCGGCGCGAAGCCCGCGCTCGCATTGTAGGACAAGAAGGCGTCGAGATCGGCATGGCGAATGCGGCCGTCTTCGGCCGGTTTCACTTCGGAAAGGTCGATGCCAAGATTTTTCGCACGCAGGCGTATGGCTGGCGATGCGAGGGCCTTGTGCCCTTCCGCCTGTGATGAGTCTGCCGAACCACGAGCGTCGCCCTCTGCTCGCCCTTCGACAAGCTCAGGACGAGCGGTTTCCCTATCTACTGCAATGGCGTCGTCCGCATCCGATGCATCGGATGTTTCGACTTCGATCCGCTCTGTTACTTCCGCCGATTTCGGTGCGAGTGCTTCCTGGGCGTCTTCGGGCTCTTCGCCGTCGGTTTCGATCACCACCAGGGGAGAGCCGATCGCAACCACGTCGCCCACTTCGCCCGCGACCTCGACCACCTTGCCCGAGACCGGGCTTTCCATCTCCACAGTAGCCTTGTCCGTCATCATGTCGGCGAGCCGGGCATCTTCTTCCACCCGGTCTCCAACCCTCACATGCCAGGCAACGATCTCCGCCTCGGCAATGCCTTCGCCGATATCGGGCAGTTTGAAAATGAACTTGGCCATCGGATTACTCGCCTAGCAGCTTGTCGATTGCCTCGCCGGTGCGGATCGGACCGGGGAAATAGGCCCATTCGAGGCTGTGCGGATAGGGGGTGTCGAAACCGGTCACACGTTCGATCGGCGCCTCGAGGTGATAGAAGCAGCGTTCCTGCACCAGCGCGGCCAATTCCGCGCCGAACCCGGAAGTGCGGGTCGCTTCGTGTATCACCAGGCAACGCCCTGTCTTTTCCACAGACTTTTCCACAGCTTCGATGTCGAGGGGAACAAGCGTTCTCAAGTCGAGAATGTCGGCCGAAACCCCCTTCTCGCGGCACACCGCCTCCGCCACATGGACCATCGTGCCGTATGCGAGGATGGTGAGCTGGTCGCCCTCCGTCGCCAGACGCGCCCTGCCGAGAGGAATGGAATAGTAGCCCTCCGGCACTTCGCTGTCCGGATGGGTTTTCCAGGGCTTGACCGGCTTGTCGTAATAGCCGTCGAACGGAGCGTTGTAGATCCGCTTCGGTTCAAAGAAGATGACCGGGTCATTGTCCTCGATCGCGCTGATGAGTAGGCCCTTGGCGTCATAGGGCGTCGCGGGAATCACTGTCTTGATGCCCGAGACATGGGTGAACAGAGCCTCGGGACTCTGGCTGTGCGTCTGTCCGCCGAATATTCCGCCACCGAAAGGGCTGCGCACCGTCATCGGCGCGATGAACTCCGCCGCCGAGCGGTAGCGCAACCGCGCCGCCTCGCTGATGAGCTGATCGAGCCCAGGATAAATGTAATCCGCGAACTGTATCTCGGTCACCGGCCGCAGGCCGTACGCCCCCATTCCCACTGCAACACCGATGATCCCGCATTCGCTGATCGGAGTGTCGAACACGCGCGTTTTTCCGTGTTTCTCCTGCAGCCCGGCGGTGCAACGGAACACCCCGCCAAAATAGCCGACATCCTCGCCCATCACGATGATGTCGGGATCGCGTTCCAGCATCACGTCGAGCGCGTCGTTAATCGCCTCGATCATGTTGAGGCGGCGGAGCCCGGTGTCGCTTTCCGCTTTCCTGACCTTGTCCGGAGCGTTCATGGCCGCTTGCCCTCCGGCCACTTGATCTCACGCTCGCGGATCGCCTGCGCACTCTGTTCCTTCAGGTGCCAGGGCAATTCCTCGAACACATCCTCGAACATGGTCGCAAAGGGATGATGCAGCCCGTGTCCGAGGATGCCGTTCTTCTCTGCCTCCCTGGTTGCTTCCTTCACCAGGCTCGCGAGTTCCTCATCCATCGCTGCATGCCGCTCAAGATCCCACTCGGCGATTTCGATGAGGTGGCGTTTGAGCCGCGTGATCGGATCGCCCAGCGGCCATTCCTCGCGCTCCTGAGCACTGCGGTATTGCGTGGGATCGTCCGAGGTGGAATGTCCTTCCGCGCGATAGGTGAAATACTCGATGAGCGTCGGGCCATTGTTGGTCCGTGCCCGCTCGGCCGCCCAGCGTTCGGCGGCATAGACGGCCAGCGCATCGTTGCCGTCGACCCGCAACCCGGCAATGCCGTAGCCGATCGCGCGCGCGGCGAAGGTCGTACGCTCGGCCCCCGCAAAGCCGGAAAAGCTCGAAATGGCCCATTGGTTGTTGATGACGTTGAAGATGGCTGGCGCGTTGTAAACCGCGGCAAAGGTCAGCGCGGAATGAAAGTCGCCTTCCGCCGTCGAGCCCTCGCCCACCCAGGCCGCGGCAATGCGGCTGTCGCCCTTGATCGCACTGGCCATAGCGAAGCCTGTCGCCTGCGGCAGCTGTGTCGCGAGATTGCCGCTGATGGTGAAGAAGCTCAGCCGCTTCGAACAGTACATGATGGGCAGCTGGCGGCCCTTCAGCTTGTCGCCCTTGTTGGAATAGATCTGATTGATCATCTCCACGAGCGAATAGCCCCGCGCGATCAAGCAGCCCTGCTGGCGGTAGGAGGGGAAGATCATATCGTCGCCGGCCAGCGCATGGGTGGCGGCAACGCTGGTCGCCTCCTCGCCGGTGCACTTCATGTAGAAGCTGGTCTTTCCCTGCCGTTGCCCGCGATACATCCGCTCGTCGAAGGCGCGCACCAACGCCATGTCGCGCAGGATCTGCCGCAATGTGTCGGGCGAGAGGCGCGGATCCCAGGGTCCGTGGGCCTTATTGTCATCGCCCAGCACACGAATGAGATCAGTGCAGAGCGGATAGGTCTCTACGGGCTCGCAGGCCTCGTCGGGACGGGTTTGGAGACCCGCCCCCGGAATTTCGAGATGCGAATAGTCGACCGCATCGCCCGGCCGGAATTTCGGCTCCGGCACATGCAGCTCCAGCCGAGGCCTGTTCGGCCTCTCCTGTCCGGCTTTATCGGCCAACGCGCTCTCCCGGCCCGGGAACCAGCCCAAGCCAACTGACTGATAATTTTATACGTGTGATATTTTATTTCAAAACGCCGGCTCGGTCAATCATTGCACCGAAAACCGGATTCACACGGCGACCTGGGCCCTTATCGCACCTTGCGGCTCATAGCCGGTGACGGTGAAATCCTCGAAA